>CAMPIZ010000020.1 GCA_946886675.1 uncultured Flavobacterium sp. | reverse complement strand
ATATATAATATTATAGATAATATTCGGGCTTAAATTTTTTACCCCTTGCTTAATTTTCCAATACTGCTAAAAAGAGGGTTGATTATTTTGCTTAACCTGTTGATTTTGAATTTTAAATGTTAAATACTTATTGATATTATCATTTTTTTAAATTTTCATTTTCAATGTTAAGTTGTCTTAAAAATTTAGAAAATTTTCATCATTATTTTCATTGTTCTAAATTATCTCTAAATATTAGAAATGAGGTTGCTATGTGAAATTTCTTTCATTTGGTAAAACAGGGTCAAAACTTATTAACAAAGTGGTAGAAAGTGGTAATAAGTGGTAAATATTTGTCTATATTTGCTATAAATGTAATTAAAACGTAACTGCTTGAATACCATTGTCGGGACATATGAATGTAAGGTGGATTCGAAGGGAAGGCTGATGATGCCTGCTCCTTTGAAGAAGCAATTGTCTGACGGGCTGGAGCATGGTTTCGTTTTAAAGCGCTCTGTTTTCCAGCCATGCCTGGAGCTGTATCCAATGGCAGAATGGAATAAAATGATGCAGAAAATAAATAAGCTGAACCGCTTTGTAAAAAAGAATAACGATTTTATAAGGAGGTTTACAGCAGGTGTGAAAGTGGTTGAGATAGATTCGGCCGGAAGGCTGCTGATATCAAAAGACCTTGTTGCTTTTGCAGATATTGATAAAGATGTAGTTCTTTCTTCGGCGGTTAACATAGTTGAGATTTGGGACAAAGATAAGTATGAAAAGGCAATAGACGATTCTGTTGTTGACTTTGCTGACCTGGCTGAAGAAGTAATGGGAGATTTTAATAATGATGACAATGGAATATCATAATCCGGTTTTATTAAAAGAAACGGTTGATGGCCTTAATATAAAGCCGGATGGCGTTTATGTAGATGTAACCTTTGGTGGCGGCGGGCACTCGCGTGAGATAATGAAAAGGCTTGGTCCTAATGGAAAGCTGTATGCTTTTGATCAGGATGAAGATGCTCAGGCAAACGCAATAGAGGATGAACGTTTTACATTAATACCGGAAAATTTCAGGTTTCTTAAAAGGTATCTTCGCTTTTACGGGGTAAAAGAGGTTGACGGTATACTGGGTGATTTTGGTGTGTCGTCACATCAGTTTGATGTGGCGGAAAGAGGTTTTTCTACCCGTTTTGATGCTGAGCTGGATATGAGGATGAGCCGTAAGAATGAATTGAGTGCTTATACTATAGTGAACGAGTATGAGGAGCAACAGCTTAAAAAAATGTTTTTTGATTATGGGGAGCTCAAAAATGCCGGAGCTATAGCAAATACTATTGTAAACGCAAGAAAAGAGAAACCTGTAAAAAACACTGAACAGCTAAAACAAGTATTGAGCCGGTTTTTGCCGGCACATAAAAGCAATAAGATACTTGCTCAAATATATCAGGCAATACGTATTGAGGTAAATCAGGAGATAGATGTTTTGAAAGAATTCCTTGAGCAAACTGTAGAGGTGTTAAAGCCGGGTGGGAGGCTTAGTGTTATTTCATATCACTCGCTTGAAGACAGGTTGGTGAAACGCTTTATCAGGAACGGAATGTTTGAAGGTGAGCCGGAGCGTGATATGTTTGGTAACTATGAAGTTCCATTGAGAGCTGTAGGTAAACTTATTGTGCCTACAGAGGAGGAGATTGCAGAGAATAACAGGGCAAGAAGTGCCAAGCTTAGGATAGCAGAAAAATTATAAGGGTATGAAAGGCGGTATTTACAGTTTGCTGAAAGCCAAATATCTTGTGGATCAGGGATCTATGAAAAACTGGGCTTTTATCATCTTCCTGATATTTATAGCAATACTGATGATTGCCAATTCACACAATTATGAGCAAAAAATATATAGGATAAGTGAGCTGGAAAACGAAGTTAAAGAATTGCGGTCAGAATTTGTAGACAGGCGTTCAGAACTTATGGAGCTCAAAATGGAGTCGACAATATCAAAAAAAATGGAGGAGAGCGGAATTTATCCGTCATCTGTACCTCCTAAAAAGATAAAAGTTTTAAAACAGGAAGAGAAAAGTACTATAAGCAGAATATGGGAGTAGATGATAAACATATCTCTTACAGAATATACCTGATAGCCTTCGCAATTTTTGTGATGGCTATTCTTGTAGCTGTAAAGCTCACCAATATTCAATGGGTTGAAGGTGACTATTACCGTCAGCTTGCCAAAGAGCGTACTGTGAGGAATATTACCATTCCTTCAAACAGAGGGAATGTTTATTCTTCTGACGGTAGCCTCCTTGCAACCTCTATCCCTAATTATGATATAAGATTTGATGCTCTGGCTTCAAAAGAAGAAGATTTTAAAGAATATGTAAAGCCGCTTTCAGACTCGCTGTCGGTTATGCTGGGCAAGCCTGCTAATTATTATTATTCAGAACTTAAAAAAGCCCGCAAGAACAGGAACAGGTATTACCTTATAGTAAAAGGGCTTAGTTATACAGAGTATATACGTATCAAGAGTTTTCCGCTTTTCCGCCTGGGTGCATACAAGGGCGGTATAATAACTGAGCAGAAAACAGTAAGGGAGCATCCTATTGGTAAAATTGCTAAGCGTACTATTGGGTATGACAGGCTGGATTATAACGGAAGAGACAGGGAAGTAGGGATAGAAGGTGCCTTTGCAGAATACCTGAATGGTAAAGACGGCCGACAGATGATGCAGAAGATAGCCAAGAACCAGTGGAAGCCTATAAGCGATAATAATGAGGTAGAACCTGTAGACGGATGTGATATAGTTTCTACTATAGATGTATATATACAGGATATAGCTCATCATGCTTTATTAAAGCAACTGGAGTATTATGAAGCAGATCATGGTTGTGTGGTGGTTATGGAAACCAAAACAGGCTATGTAAAAGCAATATCAAATCTGGGAAGGGCAAGTGATGGTTCATACTATGAAACGATAAATTATGCAGTGGGTGAATCGCAGGAACCGGGTTCAACATTTAAGCTTGCCGGGCTGATTGCGTTGCTGGAAGATAAAAAAGTGGATACCAGCCAGATATATGATACCCATAACGGAGTGGTAGCTTATTATAACCGCAAAGTGGAGGACTCCAGAAAAGGCGGATATGGTAAAATATCGCTTGCAAGAGGTTTTGAACTTTCGTCTAATACTGTAATGGTACAGGCGGTTTATGATAGTTATAAAGATAATCCGCAGCAGTTTGTGGACCACCTTAACAATTTCGGACTTAATAAAAGGCTGGGAGTATGTATAAAAGGTGAAGGAAGGCCAAGAATTCCACAGCCGGGAGATAAATCATGGTCGGGTATCTCCCTGCCGTGGATGGGCTTTGGTTATGGCGTGTCTATGACGCCACTGCAAACGCTGGCATTTTACAATGCAGTCGCTAATGACGGTGAAATGGTAAGGCCACTTTTTGTACAGGAGATAAAAGAGTGGAATAAAACCATTAAAAAATTTGACAAGGAGGTAATAAACCCAAAAATATGTTCGCAGGAAACTATAGATAAAGTAAAAGCTGTGCTTGAAAATGTTGTGAAAAGGGGTACAGGCTCAAAACTTTACTCTGAAGATTTTTCTATGGCAGGCAAGACCGGTACGGCACAGGTAAACTATGGCAGAGGAAAGTCTAAGGATGACGGTATGTATTACTCATCATCTTTTGCAGGATACTTTCCGGCCGATAATCCCAAATATTCCTGCATTGTGGTAATACACAGGCCGAGTGCTTCAAAAGGATATTATGGAGCGGATGTATCAGGGCCGGTATTTAAAAGGATAGCACAAAAAATATTTACCGATGTGCCGTCAATGAATCAGATAAAAGACCTTGACCAGGATATTAGTTCGCAGGAAAAACTGTATGCTTCTTATTATAACAAAGCACAGAAAAACTATAAAGCGATACCAAATACAATAGGTATGACCGGTATGGATGCTGTAGCCCTTTTAGGTAATATGGGACTTAAGGTGCAGGTAATAGGTGTTGGTAAAGTGAAGAAACAATCGGTGGCGCCGGGACAATCATATAATAAAGGCCAAACCATAATACTGGAATTGTTGTGATGGTATTAAAAGACATATTATATAAAACTTCTATCGAGGCTGTAAAAGGCTCTACCGATATATCGATAAACAAGATAGAGTTTGACTCCCGCCATGTAGGTAAAGGAGATGTTTTTGTTGCCATAAAAGGAACAGTTTCAGACGGGCATGAGTATATAGATAAAGCTATCAGCCAGGGTGCTATCGCTATTGTGTGCCAGGAGTTTCCGGATGAGGTAGATGATAATATTACCTATGTACAGGTCAAAAAAGCGGGTAAGGCGCTGGCTTTTATGGCTGCAAATTATTATGGTAATCCATCGCATAACCTCAAACTGGTTGGTATTACAGGTACAAATGGAAAAACAACAATTGCTACCTTATTGTACCAACTGTTTAAAAAAGCAGGTTATAAAACAGGGTTGTTGTCTACTGTAAAGATAATGGTAGATGATACCGAATATAAAGCTACACATACCACACCCGACTCCCTTACTATAAACAGGTATTTAAAGGAGATGGAAGAAGCCGGTGCTGAGTATTGCTTTATGGAGGTAAGTTCCCATGGTATCCATCAGTACAGGACAGAGGGGCTTATGTTTGCAGGAGGGATATTTACTAATCTATCGCACGATCATCTCGATTACCACTCCAGTTTTGCAGAGTACAGGGATGTAAAGAAATCGTTTTTTGACAAGCTGCCAAAATCGGCATTTGCGCTAACTAATATTGACGATAAGAATGGGCTTGTAATGCTGCAGAATACCGTAGCTAAAAAGCTTACATATGCTTTAAAGACCTATGCAGATTACAGGGCACAGATACTGGAAAGCCAGTTCTCAGGACTGCTTTTAAAGATAAATGATCAGGAGGTGTGGGTTAAGCTTATAGGTACTTTTAATGCTTACAACCTTCTTGCTATCTATGCGGCTTCCATTAATCTGGGACTGGAAGAAATGGAAGTATTAAGGCTTATGAGTGAGCTTGAAAGCGTTTCGGGACGCTTTCAGTTTGTGGTGTCTGATACCGGTATAACAGCCATTGTTGATTATGCCCATACACCCGATGCATTGGAAAATGTGCTTAAGACTATAGAAGATATACGTACACGCAATGAAAAGCTGATTACCGTAGTAGGCTGTGGAGGTGACAGGGATAAAACAAAACGTCCCGTAATGGCAAACATAGCTTCCTCTATGAGCGACCAGGCCATTTTTACATCGGATAACCCCAGGAGTGAAGTGCCGGAGGATATTATTGAAGATATGGAAAGAGGGGTAGAACCCCAAAATTATAAAAAAACCCTGGCTGTGGTAGACAGGAGACAGGCTATTAAAATTGCCTGTCAGCTGGCGAAGCCTAAAGATATTATTCTTATAGCGGGCAAAGGACATGAAACCTATCAGGAAATCAAGGGAGTGCGCCATGATTTTGATGATATGCAGATAGTGAAGGAAATTTTAGGACAATTAAACAAATAGCGGTATATGCTGTATTATTTATTTGAGTACTTAGACAAACAGTTGGATATCCCGGGTACAGGAGTATTCCAGTACATTACATTCCGCTCCGGGATGGCAATTATCCTTTCGCTGCTTATTTCTACCGTTTTTGGTAAAAAGATCATCAATTTCCTTCGCAGGCAGCAAATAGGCGAAACCGTTCGCGAACTTGGGCTTGAAGGGCAGGCTCAAAAAGCGGGTACTCCTACGATGGGAGGGCTTATTATAATTATTGCAACCCTTATACCGGTTATACTGTTGGCAAAACTGGATAATATCTATGTAATGCTGCTTATAGTTACAACCTTATGGATGGGTACCATTGGTTTTATAGACGATTACATTAAAATATTCAGGAAAGATAAAGAAGGGCTTAAAGGTAAATTTAAAGTTGTGGGACAGATAGGCCTTGGGCTTATAGTAGGTTATATACTTTATTTCCACCCCTCTGTAACGGTTAGGACAGATACCTCTAAAGTAGATATATATAATACCACACAGGCTACTTTTTCGGCTGTGCCTGAAGAAGAAAAATCAACCGCTACCACCATTCCGTTCTTTAAGAATAATGAATTTGACTATGCCGAACTGCTTTCATGGGCAGGAGATAATTACAAAGACTATGCGTGGCTGATATTTATCCCGATAGTGATATTTATAATAACTGCAGTATCTAATGGTGCAAACCTCACCGACGGGATAGACGGCCTTGCCGCAGGAACATCGGCCATAGCCGTGCTCACCCTGGGGATATTTGCTTTTGTTTCGGGTAATATTATATTTTCAAACTATCTGAACATAATGTACATACCCAATTCCGGTGAAATGACGGTGTTTATTACGGCCTTTGTGGGCTCACTTATTGGGTTTCTGTGGTATAATACCTATCCCGCATCTGTTTTTATGGGAGATACGGGAAGCCTTACTATAGGGGGTATTATTGCTGTGCTGGCCATAGCAGTTAGGAAAGAACTATTGATACCTGTATTGTGCGGAATTTTTCTCGCAGAAAACCTTTCGGTAGTGCTGCAGGTGGGGTATTTTAAATACACTAAGAAAAAGTATGGTGAGGGCAGAAGGATTTTCCTGATGTCGCCGCTGCATCATCATTACCAGAAAAAAGGTTACCATGAAAGTAAGATTGTTACCAGATTCTGGATTGTAGGTATACTGTTAGCTATATTTTCATTGGTGTCATTAAAACTTAGGTAGTATGAGGTTAGTAGTTTTAGGAGGCGGCGAAAGCGGGGTAGGCACCGCACTGTTAGGCAAGAAAAAAGGATATGATGTATTTGTGTCCGATTTTGGAAAGATAAAAAATAATTATAAAGAAATTCTGGCACTTAACAGGCTGGAGTGGGAAGAAGAAAAGCATACCGAAGATCTTATACTTAATGCAGACGTGGTAATGAAAAGCCCGGGGATACCGGATAAGTCACCTATTGTAAAGCAGCTGAAAAAAAAGGGCATACCTATTATATCAGAAATTGAGTTTGCCTATCAGTTTACTGACAAGGAAACAATAGGTATAACCGGCAGCAATGGTAAGACTACTACAACCATGCTTACACATTACCTTATTAAACAGGGAGGGCTTAATGTAGGGCTGGCAGGCAATGTGGGTAAAAGTTTTGCCTGGCAGGTTGCAGAAGGAAAACATGAAGGCTATGTGCTTGAGTTAAGTAGTTTTCAGCTGGATGGTATAGCTAAATACAGGCCGCATATAGCGGTTATTACAAATATAAGCCCGGATCACCTTGACCGCTATGATTATAAGTATGAATTGTATATAGAGGCAAAATTCAGGATAACCATGAACCAGACAAAGGATGATTACCTGATCTATGATGCGGATGACGAAGCAATAGCCGAATGGCTTGATAAGAATAAAGTAAAAGCAAAAAAAATACCCTTCTCGCTTACAAAAGTTTTAAAAGAAGGGATATATGTAAAGGACAACAAAATTATTTCAACCATCAATAAAGAAGAATTTACCATGCCAATAAACGAATTATCATTAGAAGGAAAGCACAATATTAAAAATGCTATGGCTGCAACAGCAGTAGCGCAGCTAATGCGTATCAGGAAGGATACCATTAGGGAGAGTCTTTCCAATTTTCAGGGTGTGGAGCACCGCCTTGAAAAAGTACTGAAAATACAAAATGTGCAGTACATAAATGATTCTAAGGCTACTAATACAAATGCTACATTTTTTGCCCTGGACAGCATGACAACTCCTACGGTATGGATTGTAGGCGGTGTGGATAAGGGTAATGACTATGATGAACTTATGCAGCTGGTAAGGGAAAAGGTAAAAGCTATTATATGCCTTGGTGTGGATAATCAAAAAATAATGAATGCCTTTAGTAATGTGGTAGACGTGATGGTTGAAACTACCAGTATGACTGAAGCGGTAAAAATAGCACAAAGGCTTGCCGAAAAAGGCGATACAGTATTACTGTCGCCTGCGTGTGCAAGTTTTGATCTTTTTGAAAATTATGAGGAACGCGGCAAACAGTTTAAAGCTGCAGTGCAAAATTTATAGTAGAAGCGTTGCATCCAACGCCTGTAAAAGAGAGTGAAAATGAAGGAATTAATCAATAACCTGAAAGGAGACAAAGGAATCTGGTCGTTTGTAATGCTGCTGGCCCTAATCTCGTTCATGCCTGTTTTCAGCGCGAGCGCAAATCTCGTGTATGTTATAGGCAAGGGCTCTACTATTGGATATCTGGTTAAGCATCTTGTACACATTTTTATAGGCTTTGCCCTTATATATTTTGTGCACAGGGTTCCTTATCATTATTATAAAGGATTATCGCAAATAGTACTGCCTATTGTGGCATTACTGCTAATATATACCTTTTTTCAGGGTACGGTAATAGACGGCGCTAACGCCAGCCGATGGATTAAAGTGCCATTTATTGGGGTTACTTTTCAAACATCGGCACTTGCATCTATAGTGCTCATGATTTATGTAGCAAGATACCTGTCTAAAATTGAAGGAAGGGAAATTACCTTTAAGTCTTCATTCTTTGAGCTTTGGGTTCCTGTTTTTATAATACTTGCACTTATACTCCCGGCAAACTTTTCTACAGCCGCACTTATATTCAGTATGGTTTGTATGCTGGTTTTTGTGGGTAAGTATCCGCTTAAGTATCTGGGTACGGTTATAGGTATGGGTGTTACCATGCTCACATTGTTTGTGCTGTTTGCAAAGGCTTTCCCGGATGCTATGCCAAACAGGGTAGATACTTGGTTGAACCGAATAGAGCGCTTTACATCAGATGAGCCAAATGAAGACGATTACCAGATAGAAAAAGCTAAAATAGCTATAGCTACAGGAAATATTTACGGACTGGGCCCCGGTAAAAGTGTACAGAAGAACTTTTTACCGCAATCTTCTTCCGACTTTATTTTTGCCATCATAGTAGAAGAGTACGGATTAATAGGCGGTATAGGCGTATTGTTTCTTTACCTGATGTTGTTTTTCAGGTTTTTGGTATCTGCTCACAAAGCACCTACGCTATTTGGAAAACTGCTTATTGTAGGGCTTGGGTTCCCTATAATATTTCAGGCATTAATAAATATGGGGGTAGCCGTAGAGCTGCTTCCCGTAACGGGGCAAACACTTCCGCTTATAAGCAGCGGGGGTAGCTCTATATGGATGACGTGTATAGCTATAGGCATTATTATAAGCGTGACCAAAAAAGAAGAAGAAGTCGCACAGGAAAAAGCAGAAAAGGAGCAAAGAGAAGAAGCTCTGCAGCGAATGATAGATAAGCATCTGGAAGATGAAAAAATGAAAGAAAATGAAGGGGCAATGGCAGGTACATCTGCAGCTTATTCTGTAGAAGATGCATCTCTAAACCCTATGCGGGCTGTAATGGGTAAATCATAAGCTTAAGAATAAAAAAAAGATAATAGAAAAATGGCAGTAAAACGATTCATACTTAGCGGAGGAGGAACAGGAGGGCACATCTATCCTGCCATTGCTATTGCAAATGAATTGAAAGTACGTTTTCCTGATAGCGAAATACTTTTTGTAGGAGCTAAAGATAAAATGGAAATGCAAAAAGTGCCACAGGCAGGATATAAGATAAAAGGGTTGTGGATAGCCGGTATACAAAGAAAGCTTACGCTGGATAATGCGATGTTTCCGCTTAAGCTGGCAAGCAGCCTGTTTAAAGCCAGAAAAATTGTAAGGGAGTTTAAGCCTGATGTTGTTATTGGTACAGGCGGTTTTGCAAGCGGGCCATTATTAAGGGCGGCCTCTTTTTCGGGAGTGCCAACAGTTATACAGGAGCAAAATTCTTATCCGGGAATAACCAATAAGTGGCTGTCTAAAAATGCAGATAAGATTTGTGTAGCCTATGAAGCTCTTGACAGATTTTTTCCTGCATCAAAAATTGTCCTGACAGGAAATCCTGTAAGGCAGGATCTTATCGATGTAAACGGCAAACGGGCTGAGGCGATGGAATATTTTGGACTTGATGCTGCAAAAAAAACACTTTTGGTTTTAGGCGGAAGTTTAGGGTCAAGAAGAATAAATCAGTTGATAGCCAAAGAGCTTGCCTGGCTGCTTTCGCAGGATATACAGATAATATGGCAGTGCGGAAGGCTGTACCATGATGAATACAGACATTATGATGCGGAAGATGTTAAGGTGCTTTCGTTTATAGACAGAATGGATTTGGTATATGCAGCTGCAGATCTGGTAATATCACGTTCGGGTGCTTCATCCGTATCAGAACTTTGTATAGTTGGCAGGCCGGTATTGTTTATACCGTCCCCCAATGTTGCAGAAGACCATCAGGCAAAGAATGCCCAAGCTATTGTCGATAAGGAAGGTGCTCTGATGTTGAAAGAAAATCAGCTGGATACACAATTTCAGAATGTTTTTTCTGACCTGATGAATAATGATGAAAAGCGCAGGAAACTATCTGAAAATATAAAAAAACTGGCAAAAGTAAATGCCACAAATGATATAGTAGAAGAGATTATAAAACTGATTAAGCAGGATTAATATAAATGGATTTAAACCAGATACATAACGTTTATTTTATTGGTATTGGCGGTATAGGCATGAGCGCCCTTGCACGCTACTTTAAATCCATTGGTAAAAATGTGGCAGGGTATGACCGCACGTCAACCCATTTAACAGATGAGCTTAAAAAGAGCGGTATCCGTGTGCATTTTGAAGACAGCGTTCAGCTTATAGACCTGCCATTTCTTAATAAGGACAATACACTTGTGGTTGTAACGCCTGCAGTGCCAAAAGACCATTTGGAATGGAATTATTTCATTAAAAATGGTTTTGTGGTTAAAAAGAGGGCAGAAGTTTTGGGAATAATAACAAAAGGGACTTTTTGCTTTGCTGTGGCAGGTACTCATGGCAAAACAACTACCTCCAGTATATTAGGGCATATATTGTTTGAAAGCGGCGTAGATGTTACGGCATTTTTAGGCGGGATAGTAGAAAATTATAATTCAAACATTATAGGTGAGGGAAAAACGGTAACCGTTGCTGAGGCTGATGAATTTGACCGCTCGTTCCTGCATTTGTATCCGGATGTGGCATGTGTAACCTCTATGGATGCAGACCACTTGGATATATATGGTGATACAGCTTCTATAGAGGCGTCTTTTACAGAGTTTGCCGATAAGATTGAAGATAAAAACAACCTATTTGTAACAAAAGGGCTTCCGCTTAAAGGTATTACTGTAGGTGTGGAGAACGGCAGTGACTATAATGCGGTTAATATAAGGATTGTAGAGGGTTGGTATGTATTTGATGCGGAAACGCCTGATGGAAAAATCAACGATATAAAGTTTGCTCTTCCCGGCAGGCACAACCTCACAAATGCTTTACTGGCGATGGCTATGGCAAAAAGCTATGGCGTGGAAACTGACGATATAAAATCGGCTCTTGAATCGTTTAAGGGGGTAAAAAGAAGATTTTCATACCAGATAAAAACTCCGCAAATGGTGTATATAGATGATTATGCACACCACCCAACGGAAATTGATGCGGTATACCAAGCGGTTAGCGAACTTTATCCGGAAGAAAAGGTGGTGGCAATTTTTCAGCCACACCTATATAGCCGCACCAGGGATTTTGCTGATGGCTTTGCAAAAAGCCTGTCGAAATTTGACAGCATTGTATTATTAGATATTTATCCCGCAAGGGAACTGCCTATTGAGGGTGTAACCTCAAAATGGCTGCTTGAAAAGATTGATAATCCAAATAAGAAACTTATTTCAAAGACGGATATTATTCCGTTTCTGAAAAGATCGGATGCTTCTGTTTTTATAACAATAGGCGCAGGAG
>CAMPIZ010000019.1 GCA_946886675.1 uncultured Flavobacterium sp. | reverse complement strand
ATAACTCCCAAGTTACATAAGACCTACCTTCATACCCTTTATAACTCCAGCTATAAGTAAGTTTTCTTCTATCTATAACCTCTGTTACTTCGGAAAGGTGAATATATTCAGCACAATCTGATTCACCTGTAAATTCAAACTTATATCCTACTCTGGGTTCAAAACCACTCAGGTTAAAATACCATTTTCTCAGTTTATTCACATCGGTAAGGGCTGCCCATACACTTTCTGCAGGAGCATTGTATGTTCTTTCTAAAACAACAGTACCTGCACTTTTAATTGATTGATCATTTTTCATAAATTACTATATCTGTTTATATTTCGGTATCCAGAAAATCACCTAAGGCATCAAGTTTATTATTCCAGAATTTTTTATATCGGTTAGCCCATTCGGCCACTTCTTTTAATCTGCTTAACTCTGCACGACAATAGCGTTCCCTACCCTTTTGTTTTACAACTACAAGTCCGCATTCTGCAAGTATCTTTATATGTTTTGAAATAGCCGGGCGGCTTATTTCAAAATTATCTGCAACAGCATTCAGATTAAGTTCACGATTTGCCAGCAGATTTATTATTTCCCTTCTGGTAGGATCGGCAATTGCCTGATAAACATCTCTTCTCATAATAAAACTTATTCACTACCCAGAATAAAAACAGTACCGGAAGGATCTGTAATCCAATGCATATTTTCAGGTATCTGCTCGAGTTCGTCACAGGTATTTACACCGTTTTCTTTTAAATATTTTGCTGCAGCTTCAACATTGGGCGTACGCAATTCCAGCCATGTTTCTGAGTGTGTATAATTATCAACACAATCCAGCCATACTGTATTACCTCCAAATTTAACTTCGTGTGTACGTGATACAGTTGGATTATCAATAGGCCTCTCTTTTACATCCAGCTTAAGGATATCCCTGTAAAAAGCCACAGTTTCATCATACTTACTTTTTGGAAGCTTAATAGCAATATTAACCCCTCCTTTAAATTGAATATTAGTACTCATAATTACTGTCGAATCTAAAATTAAAAGCTCCTTTTCTTAGCTGTACACTATATTCCTGCCATGCCTTAAGACAGGCCAGAAAATTAGCCCAACCCTCTGTATTCCCTTTCAGCCAGCTTATTCCTTTCTCATTATTTTCCATACCTTTCTCGGTAACTATTACAACTGTATCGTTATTATAATTATCGAGTGTAATTTCTACCAACAACTTTTTTGATCCGGCAGTATCAATATCATCTTCTTTATCTCCCCAATAAAAGGAGATAAATCTATTCTGGCTTATTTTCTCTACCACAATAGGAAATTCTCCTTCAAATTCAGGAAAACTCCACATTATGGTTTTTCCTTCTTCCATCCTGCCAGATCCTTTGTTTACAAAATAATTATTTTTATATCTTAACATATAATTCTATTTTAGGGAAAAATTATAACAATGAAAATTAAAGCCTTCACTGCACTCCTGATTTTCTTTTCATTAACATCATGCATGTCCATTGCTTTAAATATGGCTTTAAAATCAGTACATGTATATGATGACGATGTTGCTGTTTCTTCTTATGCGAACGATGATAAGACAATCGCTTTTATTTCTATGAAACATATAGGGACAAAAAATTTTTATGATAATGTTGCTTTGACTTCCGACTCTTTAGCTTCAGAGGGGTATTTTTTTTCTTAGAGAGCGTTAGTATCGACAGTCTTAAATTTTCTGCACAGCAATTAGACACTATAAAATTTAAAAATGAGGAAGATAACAGGTATTAATATTTCAAAATATCTTGACACTGTCAATAACACTCTTTTGGGCATGCATTATAAAAATAAAAGAGGACTTATTAATCAGCCTAAATATTCAAAATTTGGAATTACTGAAAAAAATGGTAAAGTTGTAGATGTTCCAATGGATTTGCTGGTAGAAGAATATGAAAATAAATATGGTGAAGTATTACTGAATGAATGTGATTATTCTACACTACCAAATACTTACTATGGCTGCACAAAAGAACCCGAGCAAAACAAGAAGTATATTGTCTTGGAGTATAGAAATACAAACCTGGCAAAGAATATAATGAATTCCCCTCACAAAAAAATTGCGGTGCTTTATGGCGCTTTACACAAAACAGGCCTATATGCCGAGTTACAAAAATTAGACAATTCCTGGGAAAATGTAAGCCAATAACCATCATATAATAAACCGATCTCTATTTATGCCCCATCAGCATTTTATCATATACAAACCCTTTGGCTACCTAAGTCAGTTTATATACAATCTTAAAAGAAATAAAAAACTGTTGGGTGAATTATATAATTTTCCCGAAGGCACTATGGCTATTGGCAGGCTTGATGAAGATTCGGAAGGTTTATTACTGCTTACAACCGATGGCATGATGAGTGAAATTGTGCGCAGTAAAAAGGTTGAAAAAGAGTATTATGCTCAGGTTGATGGTATAATAACTCCGGATGCCTTACAAAAACTGGCAGCAGGAGTAGAAATAGGGTTGCCCAAAGGAAATCGTTATACTACACTGCCCTGTAAAGCTACTATATTAACGGCACATCCAGATTTACCTGAAAGAGGTAAAAAAATAAGGGATGAAAGGCATGGCCCCACTTCCTGGATCAGCATTACTGTTAGCGAGGGGAAATTCCGGCAGGTAAGAAAAATGACATCAGCGGTTGGTTTTCCTACACTCAGGCTCGTACGTGTAAGGATAGGCAATATTGCATTGGGCAACCTAAAACCCGGCGAAGTTAAGACCGTAAAAGAGTTTAATGTTTAGACGAAACACTTGTTCTTCTAATTTGTAGGTTTTTTAGGAAAACTTTAAAAAGTTACCTTATAAAAATGTCCTACTTTTAGAGTGACAAATGGACGTTAAGCTAAAAAAATACTTTCGAAAGGGCATAAAAATTATACTCTGGATTGTGGGCTCTGTAATAGGGCTGTTTCTTCTTATAGTATTATTACTGCAAATACCTTATTTTCAGAATATTGTAAAAGACAAAGCAGTAACCTACCTAGAAGGGAAAATAAAAACAGATGTAAATATAGACCGTATTGAAATAGGCCTGCCAAAAAAAGTAATACTGGAAGGGGTTTATTTTGAAAGCCGTGAAGGCGATACACTACTGGCCGGAGATAAACTTGCAATAGATATAAGGCTGTTTAAACTTTTAAGTAACGAGATAGAAATCAACTCTATAAACCTTGAGGGTATTACAGCAAATGTAAAACGTAATAAAGATTCCGTTTTTAATTTCGACTATATTATAGATGCTTTTGCTTCAGATACACCAAAGGATACTACCTCTGCTCCCATGGCATTTTCAATTAACCGGGTAAACCTTGACCGTATAAAGGTAACTTACAGCGATGCCACTACAAAAAATGATATAAAGGCAAACCTTAATCATTTTGATACAAGATTCAGGAAGTTTGACCTTGACAATCTTGAGTTTGATATACCTACAATTAATCTTGACGGGCTCAAACTGCGGTTGGAACAGGGAATGGTAGACGAAATTGCAAACACCACACAAAAAGCAGCCGAAGAAGCTTCTAAGCAGCCAAACCTTAAACTTTCATTAAAAAATATTGATATCGCAAACCTTGATATCGGTTATGATAATAAAGAGAGCAGGCTGGATACGAAGCTCCTGCTTGAAAAAATGAAAATAGAGGTTAATGAAGTTAACCTTAAAACACAGCTTATAGACCTTGATAATTTTGAGCTTAACGGCGTAAAAGGACAGCTTGCCCTGGGTAAATTTGAAAAACAGGCAAAAGAAACCCTTCCTGAAGAAACAGCGGCTGTTCAGTCAAGTCAGTGGAAATTCAGGCTTAATAATACCGATATAAAAAATGTAGCTTTTAAGTTTGATGATGAAAACTATGCAAGGGTAACAGAAGGCATAGATTATAAACATCTTGATATTAAAGGGTTAAATCTGGAAGCCAAAGATTTAGCTTATGCTCCGGATGATATGTCAGGCAATATAAATACCTTCTCGGTGCAGGACAAAAATAGCGGCCTGGATATACAGGAACTGAATACAGAATTTAAGTATGGGACTAAAGGTGCAGAACTGAAAGATTTATATATACAAACTCCTCAAACACTACTTAAAGACGAAATTGTAGTCTCCTACCCTTCTATTGAATCGCTTAACGAAGATATAGGAGAACTTTATGTGGATGCTAATATTAACGGAAGCCGTGTTGGTTTTAAAGATGTATTGCTTTTTGTTCCATCACTGGCAGATACCAACCCGTTTAAAAGTGACCCTAACGGTATCATGTTTATAAACAGCCGTGTAAAAGGAAAAGTAAATAATCTTAGCATACCTAATCTTGAAATAAGAGGTGTAGGTCGTACTGTTATAGCTGCAATCGGACGCATTACCGGCCTTCCGGATGTTGAAACTGCTTACTTTGATATGAAAATTAGAGAGTTTAGCTCTACCGCTAAGGATATTAATATGTTTGTGCCTACAGGTACTATACCTGATAATATTAAACTCCCTGAAAAGCTGGCATTAAAAGCAGATTTTAAAGGTACACTCCAAAATTTTAATACCAACCTAAACCTTAACAGCAGTTATGGTAAAGCAAAAATAAAAGCCATTTTTGACCGTAGGAAGAAAAATGCGGAGAGATATGACGCCGATGCAGAGATTACTGATTTTGATTTAGGCAGGCTGATAACAAATGACTCTATAGGCAAAGTAAGCCTTAAGGCAAAAGTGAAAGGAACAGGGCTAAATCCTGAAACCGCAAATGCTGCCATTCAGGCAAACCTTATTAGTGCAGAGTATAACAGCTATGTATACAAAGACTTTACAATTGATGGTAAAGTAAATAACGGGCAGTTTGAAGCTAACGCTAACATGGAAGATCCTAATATAGACTTCGAACTCGTAGCAAACGGGGGTTTTAAAGGAAAGTACCCTAACGGTAAAATTAAAATAAACGCCGATCTTATTGACCTCAACAAACTTAATTTGCATGCAGGCCCTTTTAAAATGAGGGGTAATGTGGATGCTGATATTACAGATAGTAATCCGTCTAACCTGAACGGAAAAATAAACCTGCACCATTTTATGTTTGTAAATGCGAAGGAAGAAATTGTGCTGGACTCCGTTAATATAGTTGCGGTATCTACTGCCGAAAGGGATTCCATTACATTAAGGTCGCAGTTTGTTGATGCATCACTGGTTGGTAAATATGATTTAACCGAGCTGGGCCCCGCCCTTACAAAAACACTCTCAAAATATTATGATCTTAACCCTGCCAAGCCAGATACAATAGTACCGGAACAACAGTTTGATTTTGAACTAAGGGTTGATAATGATCCTGTAATAAGCAAACTGGTGCCTCAGATAACCAGGCTGGAACCTATCCAAATTAATGCCGGATATAACAGTACTACAGACAGCCTGAGTGTAAAAGGCAATATTCCAAGGATAGTGTATGGTGCCAATACCATATCAGGAGGTGTTATAAACATTAATACTGCAAAAGATTCGCTAAACTACAGTATTGTTATAGACGAAGTACAAAATGATCAGTTTATACTCCCGCACACCAGCCTTACAGGTAATATTAAAGATAATGTATTAAACTACAGGCTACAGATACTTGACCGTAAAGAAGAAGAACACTATCTGCTGGCAGGAGAACTCAGACCAAAAGAAAACAACACTGAGCTTTCACTTGATCCGGAAGGGCTTAAGTTAAATTATGAACCGTGGGATGTGGCTGTAGATAATTTAATACGTTTTGGTAAAGATGGTATTTATGCCGATAACTTTGAGCTTAGCCATGAAGGCAGCACTATAAAACTGCAATCGCAGTCGGATACACCAAACGCACCACTCAATGTAGAGCTTAGGGATTTTAAGATTGAGACCCTTACTAACATGATACAGAAGGAAGAGCTTAAAATGAGCGGTACTATAAATGGTGAGGCTGAACTGCGTGATATAAGCACTAATTTAGTTTTGACTTCAAACCTGGATATCAGCAATTTTGCAATTAGTAAAGATACTGTAGGCAATATAGCGATTAAAGTAGATAATGAGCTGTCCAATACTTACAGGGCCGATGTAGAAATTACCGGAAATGACAATCAGGTAAATCTGGACGGAACATATACATCTACTTCTAAGAGCTTCGATTTAAACCTGAATATTGCAAAACTTAATATGAGCAGCGTGCAGGCCTTTACCTTTGGGGCTCTTAAAGACGGAGACGGTTATTTTTCAGGGGATTTTGATATAACAGGTACAACAGATGACCCTAATGTTACAGGAACTATGCAGTTTAATGATATTGCATTCAGGGTTACACAACTTAACTCCTACTTTAGAAATATGAATGACGATATCCGCTTTACGGAAAGGGGTATCACATTCAATAATTTTGGTGTGGAAGATGAGGAAAACAATATCCTACAGATAAATGGGGATATTAATACTACCAATTACAGGGAGTTTGCTTTTGATATGGATATTGATGCTGAAAATTTCAGGGCAGTAAACTCTACCGCTAAGGATAATGATTTTTATTATGGTACTTTATACTTTGATACAAGCCTTAATGTAAATGGTACTTTGGAAAGCCCAGCTATAGACGGCAGCCTGAAAATAGATGAGGATACCGATTTTACAATTGTACTGCCACAATCTGATCCCGGTATTGCAGACCGCGAAGGTGTGGTAGAATTTGTAGACGAAGATAATGTGGCATTACAGGAACGCCTTAAAATTGAAGAAACTGTTAACCAGAGCGATGTTAAAGGTATAGATGTCTCTGTTGCCATAGAGATTGTAAAAGAAGCCGCTTTAAACCTTATTATTGATAAGGGTAATGGCGACTATCTCGAACTACAGGGAGATGCTCAGCTTACAGGCGGTATAGACCCATCCGGAAAAACAACTCTTGTAGGCCGTTATGAATTTGATGATGGTGCCTACCGCATGTCTTTCAACTTCCTGAAAAGAAAATTTGATATACAAAAAGGCAGCTACATATTGTGGACAGGTGAGCCTACCGAAGCAACAATTGATATTACAGCCGTGTATGAGGTAGAGGCTGCACCTATAGATCTTTTGGGTAACGAGCTAAGCACTGCCAGTGCATCCATTCGTAATACATACAAGCAAAAACTGCCGTTTCATACGATCTTAAAGATGAAAGGTGAGCTTCTTGAACCTGAATTGTCTTTTGACATTGAACTTCCCGAAGGTAATTATGGTGTATCTTCCAGTATACTTACCAATACACGCTCCAAGCTCGCACAGCTTAGAGAGCAGCCTTCAGACCTTAACAAACAGGTATTTGCATTGCTTTTACTTAACCACTTTATAGACGAAAATCCTTTTTCCAGTGAAGCGGGAACAAGTACAGAAGCACTGGCAAGACAAAGTGTGAGCAAAATACTGTCGCAGCAGCTTAATAATCTTGCAGGAGACCTTATATCCGGTGTCGAGCTTAATTTTGATTTAGAGTCTACTGAAGATTATACTACCGGCCAGCGTGAAAACCGTACAGACCTGAATGTAGGTGTCTCAAAACAACTACTTAACGACAGGCTTAAAGTTACAGTAGGAAGCTCTTTTGGTCTGGAAGGCCCGCAACAGGTAAACGAAGAAACTACAAACATTGCCGGAGATGTATCGTTAGATTATCAGCTAACCAAAGATGGTCGCTATATGGTAAGGGCTTATCGTAAAGATGAATATCAGGTAGCGCTCCAGGGCCAGGTTATAGAAACCGGAGTGGCATTTATAATTACTATGGATTACAATAAATTCAGGGAACTTTTCCACACTACTGAAGAGGAAAAAGAAATGAAGCGCAGGGAAAAGGAACTAAGAGAAAACCAAAAGAGAAAAGAGAAAGAGGAAGAAGAACGGGAAGCCCGTGAGGAAAGGGAGAAAGAAGCCCAAAAGAAAGACAAAAATGAAAATTAAACCTATATACCTGCTTTTTATTGCGGCCGCTTTGTTTTACAGCTGCAGTAACACCAAATACCTGGCTGATGGCGAAATGCTTTATACAGGCGGTGATGTTACTGTAGAAGATACTATTATGAGCAAAAGGGAAAGGAAAGACATGGAGGCAGAAATGGAAGATCTGCTAAGGCCTCGTCCAAACCGTAAAATACTGGGTATGAGGATTAAGCTTTACCTTTATAATATTGCTGGCGAACCTAAAAAAGATAAAGGCTTTAGGTACTGGCTGCGAAATAAAGTAGGAGAACCGCCTGTACTTTTCAGCCAGGTAGATTTAGATTATAATGCTGATGTATTGCAGAGTAATGCTGAAAACAACGGTTATTTTAATGCAAGAACATCTGCAGACTCTACTTCACATAACAAGAAAGCAAGAGCAGAATATATTGTTACACCAAAAAGGCAATATAAAATAAGGAAGGTTACTTTCCCGGAGGACTCATCCATGGTTCAGATTGACAGTGCTGTAGCCAAAACAAAAAGGCGTACCAGGCTAAGACCCGGAAGGCCTTATGATCTCGACATGATAAAGGATGAGCGCACAAGAATAGACGAGCGCCTGAAAGAAAAAGGATATTTTTATTTCAGTCCTGATTATATACTTGTAAAAGTAGACAGCACCGTGGGCGACCATCAGGTAGATATGAGGGTATTGGTAAAACCGGAAACGCCTGAAAAGGCCAAAAGAGTTTACAAAATAAACAATATTTACATATTTCCTAATTACTCGTTAAGTGACTCCAGGGACACTTTAAGGGTCGCCAATAATATAAGTAACGATTCTGTACTACAGTACAAAGATTTTACTATTATAGATCCAAACAGGACTTTTAAACCTATTATATACGACAGGACACTGTATTTTCATAAAGGCGATATCTATAACCGTACAGACCATAACCTATCGTTAAACAGGCTCATTAACCTGGGAACTTTCCGTTTTGTGAAAAATGAATTCAGGGTTTCAGATTCGCTCGATAATATGCTGGATACATATTATTACCTCACTCCCCTTCCAAAAAAATCAATACGTATAGAACTCCTGGCAAAAACGAATTCGGCTAATTATAATGGTTCGGAAATAAACGTTAACTGGAGTAACAGGAATACGTTTAAGGCAGCAGAGCTTCTTACCATATCAACTTTTGGGGGGCTGGAAGTGCAAATGGCAGGGCAAAACAAGGGTTATAATGTTTACCGTGTGGGTAGCGAGGTAAGCCTTGTATGGCCTAGGTTTATAACTCCGTTTAAGGTTGAAACACCAAGCGCTTTTATTCCGCGTACAAGAGCTATGGTTAGCTATGAGTTCCAGAAAAGGATAAGGCTATATGCTCTTAATTCTTTCAGGGCACAATTTGGCTATTTATGGAAAGAAGACATAAAAAAAGAGCATGAACTAAATGTTTTTGACGTAAGCTATGTGAGCCCTAACGGTATAACCGACGAATACAGGCAGCAGATAAACGAAAATGCATCACTGGAAAAAGTTATAGAAAAACAGTTCATTTTTGGCCCAACCTATTCTTATATTTTCACTAATACTATGCGTAAGTACAAAAAGCATACTGTTTATTATAAGGGATCACTGGAAGCGGCAGGTACTATTGCCGGACTTGCAACCGGAGCGAATGCAAAAGATGGCGACGTTAAAACCCTGCTTAATGTTCCCTTTAGCCAGTTCCTTAAGACCGAACATGACTTTAGGTATTATTTAAGGCTGGGGCGTAATTCAAAACTGGCAAGCCGGGCTATTGTTGGTGTCGGTCTACCTTATGGTAACTCTACCGAACTTCCTTATATAAGACAATTCTTTTCGGGAGGAACAAACAGTATAAGGGCATTTAGGGCACGTGCCATTGGCCCGGGGACTTATAGCCCGGATGTTGACCCTGACTCTTTCCTACCCGATCAGTCCGGCGATATAAAACTGGAATTGAACCTTGAATACAGGGCAAAATTATATAGCGTAATACACGGTGCAGCGTTTGTAGATGCCGGTAATATATGGCTATGGAATAAAAATGAGAACAAACCAGGCTCACAGTTTTCAGGCGATTTTTTAAAAGAACTTGCCGTAGGTACAGGTGTAGGTATAAGGCTGGATCTGTCTTTTCTGGTACTTAGGCTGGATACTGCCTTCCCTATAAGAAAACCTTACCTTCCTGATGGTAACCGCTGGGTGCTGGACGATATAGATTTTGGCAGTAAAACATGGCGCAAAGAAAACCTTGTGTTTAACCTGGCTATTGGTTATCCTTTTTAGCGAACCCAATCATTTGTTTTTTGCTATATTTGGTTGCTAACCAATTTACATTATTTAGAAATGAATATAATCAGCTATAGGAAAGAAGTTCCTCTTATGAAAAGTATTCTTGGCTATTCACTTTTTATCTTCGGGCTTACTGCTTTGGCAACAGGGTATATTTTAATGGGCGTAATTTTTATAGCACTGGGACTTGGCTTAACACTCAAAGAGGGCTCACAAATAAACCTTACAGACAAAACATACAGAACTACTAAATCCATAGCTGGGATTGAAACAGGAAAATGGCAGCCTATCCCTGATTTTGAATACATCTCAGTTTTCAGGACAAGAGAGAACCAGACAGTAAATGTTGTTTCAGCTACTGCTACCACTTCAAGCGAAGTAATTTTACTCAACCTGTTCTATAATCGCAATAAGCACATTACTTTTTATAAAACTGATAATAAAGAAGATGCATTTAAAGTCGCTGAGCACTTTAAACTGGCATTAGGAATTGATATTCTGGATGCAACAGAAAAAGAGAGAAAGTGGATTTAATTTTGTGCCCCCCTCCTTTTATTAGGTCTTATTATCATTCTTAAAGACTGATCCTGCGAAAAATAGGCAACCATCCAGTTCCAGAATGTAGCCAGCCTATTCCTGTAGCTAATAAGTGACATTAGATGGATAAACAGCCACATAAGCCATGCAATAAATCCTTTAAAGTGCATTTTTGGCTTTGGTAAATCTACTACTGCCTTGTTTTTTCCTATAATGGCCATAGAGCCTTTATCCTTATATTTAAATGGCTGTAGAGATTCATTTTTCACCATCCTCTTAAAGTTCTTTGCCAAGTGGATACCCTGTTGTATAGCTACCTGTGCAACCTGCGGATGTCCATCAGGGAAATCAGGATCGCCCGACTGGATACAGGTATCGCCAATTGCATAAATATTGTTTGTGCCTGCAACCCTATTGGTCTCGTCTACAATCATTCTTTTGCCCCGTCCATAGCTTTCTGCCGGAATACCTTCAAATACTTTTGCAGATACACCCGCTGCCCATATAAGTGTTTTGGTCTTTATAGTTTCGCCATTAGCAAAATGTACGGTATCATCTATGTAATCCGTTACACGGGTGTTAAGTTTAATAATAACCCCCATTTTTTTTAGGGCTTCATAAGTATCTTCCTGAGATTTTTTGCTCATTGGCCCTAATAGCTCAGGACCACCGTCTACCAAATATATATTGCTTACTGTTGTAGCAAGCTCAGGGTATTCTTTTCTAAGGATACCGTTTCTCATTTCTGCAAACATTCCCGAAACTTCAACACCGGTAGGCCCTCCTCCCGCTATAACTATTGTAAGGTATTTTCTCCTTTCCTTGGTATCTTTACAAATAGCTGCCCTTTCCATACGCTGCAGCAGCCTGTTACGCATTTCTATGGCATCGTTAAGGGTTTTCATAGGGATGGCGTTTTTCTTTACATTTTCCATCCCAAAATAATTGGTCTCTGCTCCTGTGGCAAAAACCAGTTTATCATATTCAAGCTCACCGTTATGAAGAATAACTTTATTTTCGGCTGTATTAACCCAAAGCAATTCTCCCAGGCGGAATTGTATATTTTTCTTTTTACGATATAATTTCCTGAAAGGGTAGCTTATACTTGATGGTTCAAGGTAAGCGGTAGCCACCTGATAAATAAGCGGCGGAAAAAAGTTGTAGTTGTTTTTATCTACCAGTGTTACTGTAAAGTTTTCGTTTCCGGCTAGATTTTCTGCAAGGTTGATCCCGGCAAAACCGCCTCCTATAATTACAATTCTCATAGACGCGTTTTTAAAGTTTTGTACTACAAAAGTTTGCTTTTAAACTTTGTTTTTACACTATAAAGTTACTGCTTAAATATAT
>CAMPIZ010000018.1 GCA_946886675.1 uncultured Flavobacterium sp. | reverse complement strand
GTTTATAGCAGAGGGCAGTAACGTTGAAATACCTATCCCCTCTATGCCGGGAATATTCCGCCGTTCCATAGACCTTACTGTAAAGGAAGTAAAGGAACTCTGGAGCCTTGGGGTTAAGGCAGTAAATATATATGTAAAGGTAGACGACAAGCTTAAGGACAATACAGGTAAAGAGGCCTGGAATCCTAACGGGCTTATGCAACAGGCTATTAAAGCCATAAAGGATGCTGTGCCGGGGATGGTTGTAATGCCTGATGTGGCACTGGATCCTTATTCAGTTTACGGGCACGACGGTATTGTAGAAAATGGAGAGATTATAAACGATGCAACTGTTGATGCTTTAACAAGAATGAGCGTAAGCCACGCAGAAGCCGGTGCAGATTTTGTAGCACCAAGCGATATGATGGATGGCCGTGTGCTGGCTATACGCAGAGCGCTGGAAGAAAGTGGTTACCATAATGTGGGGATTATGAGTTACAGTGCCAAGTACGCTTCTTCGTTTTACGGACCGTTTAGGGATGCCCTTGATTCGGCGCCGGGATTTGGTGACAAGAAAACCTACCAAATGGATTATGCCAACCGCATCGAGGCTATAAAAGAAGCTCTGCATGACGTAGAAGAAGGGGCCGATATTGTAATGGTAAAACCGGGTATTGCTTATCTTGATATTGTGCGGGAAGTAAAGAATGCGGTAAATGTCCCTGTGTCAGTATATCATGTATCTGGTGAGTATGCCATGATTAAAGCTGCTGCCGAAAAAGGCTGGCTCGACCACGATAAGATAATGATAGAGCAGCTGCATTGCATTAAGCGTGCAGGTGCCGATATTATTTCGACCTATTTTGCTAAAGAAGCAGCTATAATTTTAAATAAATAATTAATATCCTGCCGATAGGCAGGGCTTTCTGTACAAATGAAAAAACTGTTATTGCTATTGCTTGCTGTTTCACTGTTTTCGTGTAAAGGAGAAGAAAAAAAGGAAGCAGCCTATGAGAATTATGTAAATGATGAAGGCAGGGAGGCTGCGGGTATTCCCGATGATCCTTCGGCGGCTTTGGGTAAAGAGATATTTGATGGTAAAGGCAACTGCTTTTCATGCCATAAGCCCGACCAAAAGGTTATAGGTCCGAGTATTAAGGAGATAGCAAAAATATACAAAGAGAAGAACGGGGATATGGTTACTTTTCTTAAAGGTAAAGGAGAGCCTATAGTAGACCCGTCACAATATGAAGTAATGAAGACCAACTTTTACATTACTAAGCACTTTACAGATGAAGAGCTAAAAGCCCTTGAGGATTATATGTACAGCCATCTGGATAAGTAATAAACCTGTAAATTGCTTTAGGCTGCCGGCTGTAATATACTAAATTACGGAGCTACCAGTTTAAAGCCTATCCTCGGGATATTTTCTATACGGATGCTTTCATCATCCTTAAAAATTTTGCGAAGGCGTGATATAAAAACATCCATGCTGCGACCCATAAAATAATCGTCGGTGCCCCACAGTTCCTTAAGCATCATTTCGCGTTTAAGGATAGCATTTTTATTCTCAATAAAAAGCTTTAGTAAGGCTGATTCCCGTTCGGTAAGCATTGTGGTTTCATCCCCTTTTGTAAGGGCAAAATTATTTGGGTCAAATGTAAAAGACCCTATGGTATAAGTTGTGTTTTTTATATGTGCCTGTTTTTGGCTGCGCTGCAGGAAAACTTCTATTTTTAGTATAAGCTCCTCAATACTGTATGGCTTTATAAGATAATCGTCGGCACCCAGGCGCAGGCCTTTTATACGGTCTTCTTTAAGTGTTTTTGCCGAAAGGAAAATTATAGGGATCTCTACATCCATTTCCCTTATGGCTTTAGCCAGATCAAAGCCATCCATACCCGGCAGCATAATATCCAGCACGCAAAGGTCAAAGCTGCTTTTCCTAAAGGCTTCAAAAGCCTCTTTACCATTGCTAAAGTGTACAACCTCATAATGCTGCTCCAGATTGTCGGCAGTAAGAAAGGCCAGTGTGTTGTCATCTTCTACATACAGTATCTTCTTTCGGCTCATAACATGCTTTTTTTGGGAATAACAATAGTCACAGTTATACCTTTATCCGGATTGTTTTTTATGCTGACCTTCCATTTATGCAAATCGCATATTTTTTTTACATAAAATAACCCTATGCCAAACCCTTCTACCTCATCCTTATTTTCACGCGGTACCCGGTAAAAGCGATCAAAAACATAATCTATGTGGCTTCCGGGTATACCGGGGCCGTTGTCGGTAAAATTAAGCTCAATCCCTTTAGCTGTTTCTTCAACACTTATGGCAACTGTTGGGCTTTCCGAGCCATATTTTATGGCATTTTCAACAATATTAAAGGCAATGTTGTAAAAATGAAATTCATCTGCCTCAACTGTAAAGTTTTGTTTTGAGCTGTTTAATGTAATATTCGCATGACTGAATTTAAGCCTTGCATTTTCTTTAACCAGTTCAAGAGCCTCAACAATATTAAAAGGTCTCTTCTCTATACTTCTGTGTGCACCGTCTGATTTTGCCACGTTAAGTATCTTTTCAATATGGTGGTTTAGCTTATTGCTTTGCTCAATAATAATCTGCAGGTACTTATTAAGCTTTGGGTTATTATCTATTTCTTCCTGTTTCGCTGCATAATTTGAGGCTATGAGTATAGAAGATAAAGGAGTCTTAAACTCATGCGTCATGTTATTGATAAAATCTTTTTGCAGTTCCGTATATTTTTTCTGCTTAAGCAGCAACAGTACAGAGTATACATATATTACAAGCACGAGGAATAGTACCCCGGTATATATCCAGTATTGCTGCAGGGAAGTGATATAATTGTATTTAAGATCGGGAAAACGGATGGCAAAATAATAAACCAGCCCTTCTTTTTTGGTAAAACAATTTTCGCATTTCAGCTTTTCTATTTTTTCGGCAGTACCTTCAGATGAAATATATTCGCCATATACCATTTCATCTGATGCACAGTCATACATGGCATATTCATAATCCATTTCCAGTTTCACCTTCTGAAACTCAAGGTTAAGATAATACTCCAATATTTCGGCTTCAAAAGTATCGTCTACATTTACCACATAGTAATCTTCCGATACCTTTTTAATAGGAGATGCTTCTGGCAAATCGTTATTATTGTCACGATATATCTTTTCTACCACATCCTGCAGGGCAAAATGTATTTTTTCGCCTATTTCTTTTTTTTCAAAAGTATAGGCCTGGTTAAGCATAAGCAGCTGCATGGTGAGTACGCCTACTATGGCTACCAGTCCTATAAAAACAATTATATTTAGGGTATTGATTTTCAATTCAGGATACTATTTAACGAACCGATATTACTGCAAAAAATGCTTTCGTGCAATGCATTAACATGTTATTAACAAGACTTTGAAACCGGTTAACAAATATCTTGATATTAGTAAATATATTTGTCTTGTTACAAAGACGAATTATAGTATTAACCAAAATTAAAAATAATAACTATGAAATCACTTAAACTTTCACTATTAGCTGCTGTAGGCGCTTTCTTTTTTGTAAGTACTGCCGCTACGGCACAAACTACAGCTAAGGCTGCTCCGGTAGCAGAAGCTAAGAACATGAATCCTTCTGCCGTATCATGGAAAGAAGACGTACATAACTTTGGTGATATCGAAAAAAGCAAGCCGGTATCTCATGAATTTACTTTTAAGAATACTACAAAAGAAACTATTCTTATTACTCATGTAAAGCCTTCTTGCGGATGTACAGCTACTAACTATACTAAAACGCCTATCAAACCGGGAGAAACAGGTACAGTAACAGCTACTTACAACGCTGCTTCACCAGGTAACTTTACAAAAACTGTAAAAGTAACTACTAACGACAGCGACGTTGCTAAAGTACTTACTATTAAGGGTAAAGTTGTTGCTCCCGCTGTAAAGCAATAAGCAATTTTTTTCATAGCAATTAAAAAAGCCGTCAGCAATGATGGCTTTTTTGTTTTACAAAATGTAAAATAAACTTTACTTATTGAAAAATATTTTTTACATTTGATGTAACTGATAAATTTTATATTATGAAAACCAATTATTTGTTTGCACATAAGTTTAAAAAAGTAAGTGGAATTATCTTCTTACTGTCATTTACTATTCTTACTGTTCTTTATTTTTTAGTCGGGTTTGCACATTTTGAAATAAAGGCAAAAGTGTTTGCCTTAGTGGCTGATTATGGAATGCTGGGTAAAGGGAATACATTTGGCTGGATAGAAGATTCTGTTACAGATGAAATACTTGTGGTATTAACAATTGTTTCAGGTATTATATTTGCATTTTCCAAAGAGAAATATGAGGATGAAATGGTAGCATCAGTAAGGCTTACCAGTCTGGCGTGGGCTACTATTATCAACTATTTATTGATTCTCATAAGTTATATATTTGTTTATGGGATTCCTTTTCTTACTGTTATGAGCGCTATCATGTTCTCACAGCTTCTTATCTTTATAATCCTGTTTCGTTATAACATTTATAAACTTAATAGAGCAGGGACAGATGAAGAATAACTTAAAAGTACAGCGTGCCATACACAACCTTACACAACAGGAGCTGGCCGAAAAGATAGGGGTAAGCAGGCAAACTATTAACGCTATGGAACTGGGTAAATATGTACCTTCAACAGTCTTGGCATTAAAGCTTTCCAGGCTTTTTGATGTACAGGTTAATGATATCTTTGAACTGGAAGAAGGCGATTAATCTATTTTATGGAACAAGTTTATATACATACCCCGCTCGGCATTACCCTGATTGAAGGTGATGAAAACGGTATTACAAAAATATTGGTATATGATAAAGACATGCCCGTCTCTAAAAGCATCCCTTCCGGACTTCAGCAGGCAGTAAACCAGATTAAGGATTATTTTGAGGGGAAACATGCAGATTTTGATTTTAAGCTTAATCCGCAGGGTACTGACTTTCAGAAAAGAGTGTGGGAAGCCCTGCTGGAAATCCCCTTTGGGAAAACAATGTCATATCAGGATCTGGCAATAAAGCTGGGTGATGTAAAGGCTATCAGGGCAGTTGCAAGTGCCAATGGAAAAAATCCGCTATGGATAGTGGTGCCCTGCCACCGGGTTATAGGCAGTGATGGCTCACTTACAGGATATGCAGGAGGGCTGTGGCGAAAAAAATGGTTGCTCGAACATGAAAATCCTGTAAAGCAGCAAAGCCTGTTTTAAAAATCTGCAGAAATTTTATAATTGACGTGAGCCAAACAAAATTTCTGTAAATTCGTAATCATTGTCAGCTAACAAACCAGCCTATGAAATTCCTTAAAAAATTCCTTTTATGGCTTGTAATAATCATTGCAGGCCTGGTTGCATTACTGTATATATTCGACGTAGACTATCTTTTAAAAGCTGTGCGTGTAGTATATTTTAACGGTAAAACTACTGCATTTTTAGATGACTACAGGTATTTTGATAACCGAACGGTAGAAGCAGGTGCCGGGCAGCCCTGGGCACTGCATAAAGATTATAATAAAACACCAGCCACACAAAAACTGGAAGAGACCCACCAAAAGCTGGGCACGGTAGCTTACCTTGTTGTTAAGAACGACAGCATTTGGCATGAAAGTTATTATGACGGCTATGGGAAAGACTCAAAGTCAAACTCTTTCTCAATGGCTAAAAGTATTGTTTCGGCAGCCATGTTTAAAGCTATCATGGAAGGCAAAATAAAGGGACTGGATCAAAAAGTTTCAGATTACTTTCCGGAATATAAGGAAGGCTATGCAGCAAATCTTACTGTGGGCGACCTGTCTTCTATGGCTACAGGAATGGACTGGGGTGAACAATACAGCAGCCCTTTCTCTGTTACTACCCGTGCTTATTTTGATGAAAACCTTCCTCAAACAGTACTTAATGTACCTATCGTTTATGAGCCCGGGCAAAGGTTTGAATATGTAAGCGGGGCCACAGAGTTGCTGGCTATGGTTCTAACTAAAGCTACAGGACAGACACTTTCAGAATATGTATCTGAGAAATTCTGGAAACCCATGGGAGCAGAAAATGATGCCTTATGGCAGCTGGATGAAGAAGGCGGTATAGAAAAAGCATATTGCTGTTTTGCCAGCAATGCGCGCGACTTTGCCCGTTTTGGTAAACTGTTCCTTAAAGAGGGTAACTGGAATGGTCATCAGTTAATAGACAGCGCTTATGTAAATATGATGATAACACCCCGTTTTTCTCAATCACCGCAATATGGTTATGGCTGGTGGATAAACAATTACATGGGTAAAAAAATGTATTATATGCGTGGCCATTTGGGCCAGTTTTGCATTGTAATTCCTCAGGATGATATAATCATCGTACGCCTGGGCCATATCAAAGGCCTTCAAACAAGCGAAGATCCACATAGTAACGATTTTTATGTATATGTTGACGAAGCTTACAAAATGATGGGACTTTTAGCACAAGATGAAGGAATAGGCAGTACCAAGCCATTAACCGAGGAAGAAGCAGAACAGAAGAACAAAAATTTATGATAGAAAGGATAAACCTTGAACACATACTTTTTATAGATATAGAAACAGTTTCAGAACATCGGCATTTTGGCCTGCTGGATAAGGAAACGCAAATGTTGTTTGAGCAAAAAACATTATATCAGCGAAAAGACCAGCATACACCGGAAGAATTTTATGACAGGGCAGGCATCTGGGCAGAGTTCGGTAAGATTATATGCATTTCTGCAGGATTCTTTACTTTTCGGGGCGATATACGCCACTTTAGGGTTACTTCCTTTTTTGGTGAAGAGGTACAAATACTCAAGGATTTTAGTAACCTGCTTAATAATCACTTTAGTCAGCCCCAGCATATTTTATGCGGGCACAATGCAAAGGAATTTGACTTTCCTTTCATTGCACGCAGAATGATAATAAACGGAGTCACTATTCCGCCCAAGCTTAACCTTTTTGGCAAAAAGCCTTGGGAAGTGCCGCATCTTGACACTATGGAACTATGGAAATTTGGCGACTTTAAAAGCTTTACCTCGCTTAAGCTGCTTACAAAAGTGTTGGGGATACCTTCGCCAAAAGGCGATATAGACGGTAGCCAGGTGGGAGAGGTGTATTATGTGGAGAAAAATATAGACCGTATTATAACCTATTGCGAAAAAGATGTTATTGCCGTAGCACAGATACTGCTAAGAATGCGCCGTGAGGACCTGTTGATAGAGGAAGAAATTATCCATGTGTAAATTCCTATCTTTACGGTATGAACAATCCGCTTTTAAATATAAACCATATAACTATCTCTGCAAAAAAAGAAGGACAGTGGGCGCCTATTGTTCACGACAGTACTTTTACCCTTGAGCAAAATGAGATATTAGGTATTGTGGGAGAATCAGGTTCCGGTAAGTCGGTAACATCCCTGGCGGTTATGGGGTTGCTGCCAAAAGGCATACTGGAATTGACTGCTGGAACTATTGAGTTTGAAGGAAAAAATATAGCAGGTTTAAACACTAAGCAGTTAAGGGAACTGCGGGGTAATGATATTGCCATGATTTTCCAGGAACCTATGAGTTCACTCAATCCCTCGCTAAAATGTGGTTACCAGGTTGAGGAGATTTTAAAAGAGCATACTTCACTTTCTCAAAAAGAAATAAAGGCAACGGTATTATCGCTGTTTGAAAAAGTTAAACTGCCCAATCCCGAAAAGATATACAACCGTTATCCACACGAAATATCGGGCGGGCAAAAGCAAAGGGTAATGATTGCTATGGCTATAGCCTGCAAGCCCAAAATACTTATTGCTGACGAACCTACAACAGCGCTTGATGTTACGGTACAAAAGGAAATAATATTGTTGCTTAAAGAGCTGCAGCAGGAAACAAAAATGAGCATCATTTTTATTTCGCATGATCTTTCCCTTGTGTCTGAAATTGCGGATAGAGTACTTGTAATGTACCAGGGCAATATAGTAGAGCAGGGCAATACTGCAGAAGTTTTTCATAATCCGAAACATACCTATACAAAAGCGCTTATTAATTCCAGGCCATCGCTTGATGTAAGGCTCAAAAGGCTGCCTACCATACAGGATTATCTTGAAAACACTGTAGACAAAACCGAAGTAACTCCGCAGCAGCGCGAACAAGAACATGAATTGTTGTATAGCAAACCGCCTTTACTGGAAGTGAGAAATGTAGAAAAAGAGTATGTGTCCTCAGCAGGGCTTTTTGGAAAGGATATAAAATTCAAGGCAGTAGACAATGTGAGCTTTAAAATTTATGAAGGGGAAACCCTTGGCCTTGTGGGGGAGTCCGGTTGTGGTAAATCTACACTAGGGAACGCTATATTACAACTCGACAAAGCTACAGCGGGGCATATTTTATATAAAGGTAAAGACCTTACAAAGCTTTCGCCAAAAGAAATAAGGGAACTTAGAAAGGAGATACAAATAATTTTTCAGGATCCTTACTCTTCGCTTAATCCAAGGATAACTGTAGGTAAAGCCATAATGGAACCTATGAAGGTACATGGCTTGTATAGTAACGATAAGGAGCGTAAAGAAAAAACTATTGAAATACTTAACCGTGTTGGACTGGGAGAGGAGCACTTTAACCGCTATCCGCATGAGTTTTCCGGTGGGCAGCGCCAGCGTATTGGTATAGCCCGTACCATAGCCCTGCAGCCCAAGCTTATAGTATGCGACGAGTCGGTTTCAGCGTTGGATATTTCCGTACAGGCGCAGGTACTTAATTTGCTAAATGAGCTTAAGGAAAACTTTGGGTTCACTTATATATTTATTTCACACGACCTTGCGGTTGTTAAATACATGAGCGATCAGGTTCTGGTAATGAATAAAGGAAAGATTGAAGAAATGAATGAAGCCGATGCGCTTTATAAGCATCCGCAAAAAGAGTATACTAAAAAACTAATTGAAGCGATACCTAAAGGGGAATAGGTATCCAGATTTATGAAATACTTTTTGCAGTTTTGGGAAGAGATAAAATAAAAGAGCCGTTAAAAATGTTTAACGGCTCTTTTATTTTATCTAGTCAATTACCATTTCAGGAATATCGCCTTCTACAATAAGATTCCCTTCGGTAGCATTTTTAATATCTTCAACGGTTACACCCGGCGCACGTTCTAAAAGCTTAAAGCCTTCAGGTACTATTTCAAGCACCGCCAGTTCAGTAACAATTTTTTTTACGCAGCCAACACCCGTTAACGGAAGGGTACATCTTTTTAAAAGTTTAGATTCGCCTGCTTTGTTTACATGCATCATGGCTACAATGATATTTTCGGCAGAAGCTACTAAATCCATAGCGCCACCCATGCCTTTTACCATTTTACCCGGAATTTTCCAGTTTGCAATATCACCGTTTTCGGCTACTTCCATAGCGCCTAATATAGTAAGGTCTACATGTTGTCCCCGGATCATACCAAAACTCATGGCAGAGTCAAAAAATGAAGCTCCGGGAAGGGTAGTGATAGTTTGCTTCCCTGCATTGATAACATCTGCATCTTCTTCACCCTCAAAAGGGAAAGGCCCCATACCTAGTACACCGTTTTCACTTTGAAACTCTACAGAAATATCGTCTCTAACATAATTGGCAACAAGTGTAGGAATACCAATACCCAGATTAACAAAATATCCGTCTTTAACTTCTTTTGCTATTCTTTTTGCGATCTGTTCTTTACCTAATGCCATGATTAATTACGTTTTCTGATTGTACGTTGCTCAATTCTCTTTTCATATTTCTCCCCCTGAAAAATACGCTTTACAAATATTCCCGGAATATGTATCTGGTTAGGATCCAGCGTGCCTGCAGGTACCAGCTCTTCTACTTCGGCAATGGTAATTTTTGCAGCTCCCGCCATACATGAATTAAAGTTTCTGGCTGTACCTTTAAAAATAAGGTTACCTGCTTCATCACCTTTCCACGCTTTTACAATGGCAAAGTCTGCTTTAAAAGCCTCTTCCAGTATATGCATTTTGCCGTTAAATTCTCTTGCTTCCTTGCCTTCGGCAACTTCGGTACCATAACCGGCAGGAGTATAAAACGCAGGTATGCCTGCCTGAGCTGCACGGCACTTTTCTGCCAATGTACCTTGTGGAGTAAGTTCTACTTCAAGTTCGCCGCTTAACATTTGCCTTTCAAATTCAGCATTTTCACCTACGTATGATGATATCATTTTTTTTATCTGCTTTTTTTGCAATAGCAGCCCAAGGCCAAAGTCGTCAACTCCGGCATTGTTAGAAATACAGGTTAAGTTTGTAGTGCCTTTTTTAACCAGTTCGGCTATACTGTTTTCAGGAATACCGCAAAGGCCAAAACCGCCCAGCATGATCGTCATTCCGTCTTTTATATCGCGTAATGCTTCCTCAACGTTTTGTACTTTTTTATTAATCATACAATGTATTTTAATTTTATGGGATAAATATATAAAAAAACGCCCTCTTGAGAAGGCGCTTTTTACTAAAAATCAAATTCGCTGGTGTCGACCTGCTCTACCGTCGTGGTGTCTTTTACCACCCTTGCATTGCAGTCTACATCTATAGATAAATTTTCCGGCCTTTCAAATGGTTTTTGCGACACATTAAGGCTTTCATCCTGATAACATTTTTTCATGAACATACCCCATATAGGAAGTGCCATTGTAGCACCCTGCCCATAGGTAAGCGTCCTGAAGTGGGCCGACCTGTCTTCGTTACCTACCCACACGCCTGTGGCGAGGTTAGGCACCATACCCACAAACCAACCGTCTGACTGGTTTTGTGTTGTACCCGTTTTACCTGCAATAGGGTTAGTAAGCGCATATGGGTATCCTGTCATACGGTTGTAACCGGTTCCCCCGGGACCACCCCAGCGAAGCCTTCCGCCCGATCCGCCGCGGGTTACACCCTCGAGCAGTTTTATAACAGTGTAAGCAATATCCTTGCTTACCACTTCTACAGGCTTTGCTACCGGCTGGTAAAGCACTATACCGTTTTTATCTTCAATTCGTGTAATAACCATTGGTTTTATATACAGGCCCTGGTTAGCAAAAGTACTGTATGCCGCTACCATTTCGCTAACTGTAATATCAACCGCGCCAAGTGCTATTGCAGGCTGTTCGGGTATTTTAGATGTTACGCCCAGCTTCTTGGTCATGTCCACTACTGCTTTAGGCCCTACACTGTTTATAAGCTTTGCAGAAACAGTATTGATGGAATTAGCCAGTGCATTTTCATAAGTAATCAGTCCTTTGTATGAATGGCTGGAGTTTTGCGGACTCCAGTCAGCATCAATACCATATTTACCTTTAGGCATGGTAAAAGGAGAATCCAGTACAGAGTCACAAGGCGAAATATGCAGCTGTTCTATAGCGGTTGCATATACAAAAGGCTTAAATGTAGAACCTACCTGTCTTGCTCCCTGCCCCACATGGTCATACTGAAAATGCCTGTAGTTTATACCGCCTACCCATGCTTTTACATGGCCTGTTTGAGGTTCCATTGCCATTACACCACTTTGCAGAAAATGCTTGTAGTAACGGATGGAGTCCATAGGTGTCATTATGGTATCTTTCTCACCTTTCCAGGTAAATATCCTCATGCGTGTTTTTACGCCAAATGACTTTGTTATCTCATCTTTGCTTTTACCTTCAGCTTCCATCTGCCTCCAGCGGTCGGAGTTTTTCATTGCCCGTTCAAGAATTCTCTCCGTTTCTTCATCAGAGATATTCATAAACGGTGCATTCTTATTCTTCTTCTGCTCAATAAAGAATTGTTCCTGAAGATTGGCTAAATGAGCATGTACAGCATCCTCTGCATACGTTTGCATGCGCGAGTCTATTGTTGTATATATCTTTAAACCGTCACGGTAAATATCATATTCCGTACCGTCCGGTTTAGGATTGTCTTTTACCCACTGCTTCATAAATTCCCTAAGATACTCACGGAAATAGGTAGCAATACCCTCGTTATGTGATTCCGGTGAAAAATGCAGTACCAAAGGTTTTTTTTGCAGTTCGGTTTTTTCCTGCTCAGATATAAAATCATTCTTTTCCATTTGGTGCAACACCACATCACGCCTTGCTTTAGAACGTTCAGGAAAAGATTTCGGGTTAAATCGGGATGGGTTTTTAAGCATTCCCACAATTACAGCCGCTTCTTCTGTGGTAAGGTTTTTAGGCTCTTTGCCAAAATATATTTTTGCCGCCGATCGTATCCCTACAGCTTGGTTAACAAAATCTACCGTGTTAAGGTACATGGCAATTATTTCCTGCTTTGTATACTGCCTTTCAAGGCGTATTGCAATTACATATTCTTTTCCTTTCTGTATAATCCTCTGGAAAATATTTTTAGACCCCTCTCCATGAAAAAGGTTTTTTGCCAGCTGTTGGGTAATGGTACTGGCACCACCGCTGCCCCCAAGTGTAAGCATAGCCCTTAGAGTACCACGGGTATCTATGCCCGAATGGTCATAATACCTTTCATCCTCGGTAGCAATAAGCGCATCTACCAGATTTTTTGGCAAATCGGCATATTTTACCGGGGTACGGTTTTGCAGGTAAAACTTACCCAGTGTTTCGCCGTCTATAGAAATAATCTCGGTTGCAACGTTAGAGTCA
>CAMPIZ010000017.1 GCA_946886675.1 uncultured Flavobacterium sp. | reverse complement strand
CTTTTTCGATAAAATAATCTACTATAGCACCTTTCATAAGTACACTCTGCTCTCCTGCCTTAAGCGGCGGGAGTTGTTCTACCACCGTATAATGCGGCCACCCATCGTCATCAAAGTAATCAAACTTATAATAACCATAAGGTTCCAGCAGCCTGCAAATAGCAATATGCATAAGGTTTACCTTGTCGTCTTTTTTAAACTTACGCTTAAATTTACCTAATTCCTGTACTCCAATCAGGTAAATAACCGCATCAAGATCAAGTATTTCACCATCTGCAAAACGGTCTGATAATATTTTAACGAGCTGTTCCCAGCGTGATTTCAATTGTTCGTCCCTCGACATATTCCTAATATTAAAGGCGCAAAGATAGCGACTTGAAAATTAATATATAAAAGCCTTCATATTGCTTTTATTGTAAAAGTCTGCTATTTTTGTTTAAAATGAGTGTTATTGATATCATACTGGGGGGACTTCTGCTGTATGGCCTTATAAAAGGGTTGTGGAGAGGGCTGTTTGTGGAACTTGCTTCGCTTGTATCTCTTATCGCCGGAATTTTTGTAGCGCTTAAATTCTCGGGCTTTATTGCCGATATAATAAGCGGCCATGTATCCTGGGAACCCCGCTATATATCTATAACTGCTTTTGTAATCACTTTTATAGCTGTGGTTGTAGGCATAATACTGCTGGCTAAATTTTTTACAAAGCTTGCAGATTTTGCCAGCCTGGGCCTGCTTAACCGTATTTTGGGCGGTGTGTTTGGATTTCTAAAAATGGTTTTGATATTAAGCGTCTCCCTCAATTTTTTTCTGAAAATAAACAGCACTAATATTTTCGCCAAAAAAGAAACCCTGGATGAGTCTATTTTCTTTTATCCAATGCTTGAAATTTCCAACACAATTTTTCCAATATTGGAAGACTGGTTTAAGGAGTTTAACGAAAAAACTCCTGAAGATATGCAAACACAGGAAGAAGAAGTATAGGTTTCTTAGTCCTTGAGCTCTTTTATAGCTGACGATTGTATCCAGCCCACATTCTCATCGGCCAACTCTATTTTTTTCCAGTTATCAAGCTCTTCGGTTACATTTACTTTTGTCCCTTCATGAAGTATAAATGCATCTGGCGCATTATTTAGCGGTTCGCTCTTTACCGAAACTACTTCATTAAACACTATGGCCGGGCGCATTTTTGATGACTGCGATTTTACAAAAACTGCCGACATAATACTTACCCCTACAACAAAAAGCGAAATGAACATAGCCACAAAAAAGAGCCTTTTTAAAAGTGTAGTGCCTGCAAAATAGTAACCTGTAAAAAACAGCAGCACTCCAAAAGCAAAACCAATGGCAATCCATGCCCAGGTGTCGTAGTGATAAGTTCCTACAAGGCCATAAAACAGTTTTGAAAAACCTACCTTAGGCACAGCCTGTATATCGTCTATAACCATATTTTGCGCGTAGCCAAGATTAGTTTGTATATCTCTGTCATTTGGCTTTAGCAGCAATGCCTTTTCATAGTTATATATGGCAGGTGCTACTTCATTAAGCTTATAATAGGCATTACCAAGGTTAAAATATACTTCTGCCGATTCTTTGCCTTGCTTCATAATACTTTCATAGCTTTGTACGGCTTCCTGATACTGACCTTTTCTGTATTGTTCATTACCTCTATCAAAAGCCGATTGTGCAGCCAATAGCTGCGTGAAAAAGAAGAGTATAAATGCTAATTTTTTCATTGTCTTACTACTTTTGTACTCCATACTTAATACTACTTAACCTGCTTTTCAAGCGCAGTTATTACTGCAATTGCATTATTATAATCCTGCTGCATAGCCACATTAGATGACGGTGCATAACGCGCAAACTCACAATTGTTCATTATTTTGATAAAATCATTCACCGTTTCCGGCGATGCATTGCGCGACAAGAGTAGCTCCTGTATGTTTGGCTTACTCATCTCAGAGGTTTCAATAGTAAGCTTTGCTTTAAGGAAATTATGCAGGGCTTTTTCCAGCGCGACATAGAATGGTTCTTTGTTACCCAACTGCTTTTTAGCTGCCGAAAGATACTTTCTTGCCAGCCTGTTGCTTTGCCTTATTTTACTGCCTACTACATCGCTGTCATAAGCTTCTTTCTTCTTCCTTATAATTACAATAACCGGTATAAGCAGGAATGGCAGGAACAGCAATCCGTAGAACAACCCTGAACCAAAAAAGTCCTGCCTGCCTTTTGCAAGCAGTTTGGTCTCCAGTTCAACAAACCTAAACTGCCCTTTTGCGGTTACTGCCTGTTTTGTTTTCTGTCCGGTGCCTGACGCAGAAGCAACAGCCTCACCCGTTACATCTATCATTATTTCCTGCGATGTAATCGTTTTATATTTTCCTGTAGCCGGATTAAAATAGGAGAATGAAAGCGCGTTTACAGGATACTTACCTTTATTTTGCGGCACTATGGTATAAATATCCGATACTTTACCATTCATACCGCTTAACGGTACCGATATATCTTCCTTATGTTCCGGATCATACATTTCCAGTGCAGAAGGTACTACAGGCTTAGGCAGGGTAAACAACTTAAGGTTACCTTTCCCGCTTACAGTTACATCAAGCTGCAAAGACTCACCTGCATCAAGCTGTGTTTTAGATGGTGTTACCTTAAAATCAAAATTACCAACAGCACCTGTAAAATCATCCGGCCTGCCGGCTTCCGGCAAGGCTTTTACGTTAATATATTTTTTCCCTGAAGAAACTATCTTGTCTTCTTTATCATACATCTGAAAACCAAGCCCTCCCCTGCGCCCTGTAGGCACTTCCATAGTAACATTAAGCATTAGCGGCTCCAGTTCAAGCCTTCCGCTTTTTTGTGGGTAGAGAACGGTACGCTGCAGCACTACATAACGATACTCTTCTCCTTTAAATGTGCCTTTTTGAACCTTTATGTTCTGCGGATCTACTCTGTCTGTCTGGCTCCAGAAGTCGTTAAACTTAGGGCTTTCGGTTTCATAAAAATTTGTAACACTCGAAGTAGGGCTCACATAGAGTTTATATACTACACTAACCGGCTCATTTATATAGGGGTTTGTATTGCTTATTTCAGCTACCAGATGTATGCCTTCTGCCGCACTCTGCCGCGCCTGAGCTACAGGATCGTCCAGTTTTACAGCATCAGTAACCGTTATTTTTATGGGTGAGGTTTTATAAGTCTTCCCATCAATCTCTATACTGGCCTGGCCAATGGTAAACTCTCCCCTAGAGGTAGGTATAAGAAGATAAGTATAGCTTTTACTAAAAGTACGCCTGCCGTTTATCCAGGAGTTGCTTATCATCTGGCTGGGGCCCTGTGCCCTGAAACCATCAAAAGAAGGCGGGACAAAGTTATCGCCATCTTCGTTCATAACAAACTCAATCCTCAGGCGTTCGTTTACGCCAAGCCTGGTCTTGCTGGGCACAGCTTTAAACTCCACCTGGGCATAAAGCACGCCCTGTGTAAATAGTAATAATAGTAAGATGTATCTTTTCATCGTTATCCGTCCTTAATCTGAACAATTTGCATTTTTCAAATTAGTATCTTCTCCACTGGTATTGTTACCAGTCTTTTTCCTGCCTTTGTGGCTGCCCTTTTGCTTTTTTGGCATTTATCCTGTCCTGAACTTTCCTTTCCTCATTATTCATGGCATCCAGCAGGTTTTCCATTCGTTGTTTGGAAGGGCTGGCATCGGCAGGCTGTTTATCCTGTCCCTCGTTACCCTTGTAGGGCTTTTGCTGGCCGTTATCATCCTGCTTGTCCTTCTTGTCTTTGCCTCCTTTATCTTTATCATCGCCCCCCTGTTCTTTATCCTGCTTATCACCCTGATTATCTTTGGGCTTATCTCCTTCGTTGTCTTTAGGGGACTGATTTTTATCCTGATTCTTCTGATCGCCTTTATCTTTATTTTGCTGATTCTGAGGTTTTGGCGGATTTTCCTTCAGCATTTTTTTTGCCAGGGCAAAGTTGTAGCGGGTCTCATCATCATAAGGATTATTCCGTAAGGCATTTCTGTATGCCCCTACCGCCGACTGGTAGTTTTTTTCTTCCATAAGCGCATTGCCAAGGTTATGGTATGCCTTGTGTTTCTGCTCTTTGGTTTCGGCATGTTCTATAGCTTTAAGATAAGCAAACTTAGATTCTCCGGGTTCACCCTGCCTGTAAATGGCATTACCCAAATTATAGGCTGCCGCAGCTTTTGCAGGAGTATTAGACTGAGAAATGCGGTAGCTTGCCTCAGCTTCCTTATATTCTTTTTTCTTAAACTCCTTGTTGCCTTTAGGCAGGTAGGTGTCTTTTTTTTCCTTTTCCTGCGAAAAAGCTGCCAGAGAGCAAAACAGCAAACCAATTGTTATCAGTTTTTTCATTGTTCTTTTTCATTAAAAAGGTTTAACTTTCTTATCCATGCAGTTTTCCTGTCCAACAGGAATATATCTATAAATAAAAGTAAAAATGCCGCTCCCAGAAACCATTGGTACTGCGAGGCATAATCTGTTACTTCCTTGGCTTCAAACTCTGTTTTTTCAATATTATCCAGAGCATTCTTTACATAATCAGAAACTTCACGCGTGCTTCCGCCATAAATGTATCCGCCTTTTGTGCGGGCAGCTATGGTTTTAAGCGCATCGGGATATAATTTTGTAATAACCGTTTCTCCGTCGCGGTCACGCTTAAAACTTTCAGTTATACCATTTCGTTTTATAGGTATTGGACCACCTTTTTCGGTACCCACACCCACCGTTATAATTTTAACCCCTTTTTCCTTCGCATTTGCAGCTGCTTCTTCGGAGCCTTCACCATGATCCTCACCATCAGATACCAGTATCAGCAGTTTGCTGGTTTGGGGGTCATCAAAAAATTTAGTAGACATCTCAATGGCTTCGCTTAACGCAGTTCCCTGGGATGAGACCATATCGGTATTCATGCTTTGCAGGAACATTTTTGCAACGCTGTAATCAGATGTTATAGGCAGTACGGGATAAGCGCTTCCTGCATAGCCAATAATGCCTATCCTGTCGGTCCCCAACTGATTTATTATTTGAGAAACAATTTGTTTAGACCTTTCAAGCCTGTTTGGCGCCACATCTTCCGCTAGCATACTTTTAGAAACGTCTATTGCAAATACAATATCGATTCCTTCCCGTTTTACAGTCTCAGTTTTTGTACCGATTTTTGGGTTTACCAAAGCTAGTATCATTCCTGACAGAGCCAGAAGCAATACCACAAACTTAAGTACAGGCTTAAACACCGATCTTTCCGGCGTTAATTTCTTTACCAGTTCCACATCTCCAAATTCGCGCTGCTTTTTTCCTTTCCAGTACAGGTTGTACAGGAATAGCAGCACCAATACCGGCACTATGGCAAACAAATACAAATATTTAGATTCGTCTAACTCGTACATAATTAAATAAAGCTTCTGTAAACCGTTTTTCTTAATAGTACCTCAACCAGCAGCAAGCCAAAAGCTGCCCATAGGAAAGGACGGTATTTTTCGGTATAATTATAAAATTTAAGCTCTTCTATCTCAGTTGTTTCCAACTTGTTGATCTCATCATATATAGCCTCCAGCCTGCTGTTTGAATTGGCTCTGAAATATTTACCATCGGTCTTCTGGGCTATCTCCTTCATTAGCTGCTCATCGATATCTACCTTCATTATGCGGTATAAAAATGTGCCGTCTGGCTTTCTTGCATACGGCATCTGGGCATTACCGTTTGTCCCTAAGCCAATGGTATATACTTTTATCCCATACTCTTTAGCTATATCGGCCGCCATTCTTGGGTCTATAAAACCAGAGTTATTTACACCATCGGTAAGTAATATAATTACTCGGCTTTTTGCCTTACTGTCCTTAAGCCTGTTTATTGCCGTGGCGAGCCCAACACCTATTCCGGTACCATCTGCAAGGACACTGTCATCATATCTTACCGACTTAATAGCGTCTTTAACCAATGCCTTATCACTGGTTACCGGAGTTTTAGTATAACTTTCCGCAGCATATACAACAAGCCCTATACGGTCGTTAGGGCGGTCGTCAACAAATTTTTCTGCAACAGATTTCAGTGCTTCCAGCCTGTTTGGCTTGAGGTCTTTAGCCAACATACTACCCGATACGTCTATAGCCATAACAATATCTATACCACGGGTCGTTTTGGTTTTATTGTCAACATCTACACTTCTTGGCCTTGCCAGCGCTACAATCATAGCGCTTAATGCCAGAAGCCTTATGGCAAACAGAACTGGTTTAAGCCTTGCCAGTAATGATGGCTTTACCTTAAATCCATTTAATGAACTTATTTTTAATGAAGCTGACTGCTGTTTCCTTTTCCAGACATACCAGCCTATAGCCAGCGGAAGAGCCGCAAACAGCCAAAAGAAACCCGGATGTAAAAAAGTAACGTCTTCCATAACTTATTGCTGATTCAGGTTTCTTAATTCTATTGAGTTTTTAATTCTTTCCAGCATTTGAGGTGCATATTCATCACCATCTTTATACAGTACAATTACCTGCTGGAGGCCTTGCTGCTGTTTAAATAAAAACAGTTCATAATAAGCCCTTACAGGCTGCCCGGTTACTGCATGAGGCATTGTCATGGTTCCGTAAGCCCTTATGCCCGATATGCCTCCCGGTGTCTGAAATTCTTCAGTTTTAAGCAATATATTCTCTGCTCCCTGCGATTCCCATATCTGGGCTACACCATCTACACCTTTGTTCAGGTCAAGTTCAACCTGCTGCTTGTAGCTGGCCGTACTAACCGTTACATAAAAATCATCAAATAATTCGCCGTAAGTAAACACCTGCATTTCCTTTATAAAAGCCATGGCTTCATCGGGTATCAGCTTTTTGGCATCTGCCCTCTTAAGCACTTTTGGTGTCTCTATGGTTATACCCGGATTGCCATATTCGCTCTTCACCCATTCCCCCTTGGCAAGCTGTTCTGTAGGAGTGCCAAACATTCCGCTGCTCCTTATTGTCCAGGTACTAAAGAAAACTAATGCTGCCAATACAAAGGCTGCAGAAGAAATTATAATAATATTTCTTTTACGCTTTTGTTTTTTCCTGCGCTGCATATCCAGCCATATCTGGGTGTGGTCTTCATCTTCTTCCTTTTCTTCAGGGATAGATTTATCAATTACCACTATGGTTTTCTCTATACGGCTTCGGTCTTCAGCAATTTCAAAATCAAGCGGTTTGGACTTGGCAAATTTTACCATATCGGCAGTACGCAATACCTTTTCAAGCTCTTCAAATGTTTCACGGCTCAATGGCATTTTCTTGCGCATTACAGCAACTCTCATAGCGTTTATGAGTTCGCTTGTTGTACTTTCCATTGCCGGGATATGTATTGCTTCCTCAATATAAGTACGCGCAATATCGGTAAGTTCGCTGTAGTAGTCCTTTACAGCGCCTTTTTGCAGAAGGTCTTTTTTCTCCAGCACCTGCAGCTGCCTTGATGCCTTTTCTATTGGAGAGGTGTATACCACCTCTTCCTTTTTTGCAAGAGGTTTACGGTTCTTTAAATAACGGTATAAAAAGAAGCCCCCTACGCCCAGCACTACAAGTATACCTAAAAGTATATACAGCCATGCATAGCTTTTGCTCCCTCCGGTTGCTATGGGTTTAATATCATACATTTTTTGCTGCATGGTATCTACCTTTACATTAGCAACCTCTATGCTAAGGGAATCAGTCTGAATATTTTTATTGTTAATGATAACGGGAAGCCTCGGTATTACATAACGACCGGAATCGAACTGTGTAAGCCCGTATTTTTTTACCAGTTCATAAATGGCTCCTTTTTTTATGGTGTCTACCGGATAAGACTCCAGCACCTCCAGCTGCCCAAAATTTTTCCCCTCGGGAAAACTTACTGTAGCTGCGGTATCTACAGTTGCCTTAAGTGTAAGGTTAAACTGTGACCCTATCATTATTTTTGTAGAATCGATACTTGTCTCAACCTGCTTTTGCTGCCCCAGTACAGTAAGCGACAAAAACATAAAAAGAACTGTATATACTCGTTTTATGGTCATTTTTTTATTGGTTATTAACCTTTTTACCTCGATTTAAAATAGCCCAGCAGTTTTGTTACATAAGATTCGTCTACTCTTGTGCTTACCGTTCCTGCTCCGCAGCGGCTAAAGATTTCCGTAAAATACTTTACCCTGTCCTTATAATACTTTTCATATTCCAGCCGTACCTGTTTGGAGCCGGTATTTACAAGCAGGGTTTGCCCGGTTTCAGCATCGGTCATATTCACAAGGCCTAAGTTAGGCATCTGCTCTTCACGTACATCATAAACCCTTACTCCTGTTATATCATGTTTTTTTGATGCAATCTTAAGGGTTTGTTCATAATCATCAGCCATAAAATCGGAAATAAGGAATACAATGGCTTTCTTTTTCAAAACACCTGACAGGAATTTTAATGCCTGGCTTATATTTGTTTTCCTGCTTTTTGGTTCAAACTCTATAAGCTCACGAATAATGCGGAGTACATGCGATTTACCTTTTTTTGGTGGGATATAAAGTTCTATCTGGTCCGAGAACAGAATAAGCCCAATCTTGTCATTATTTTGTGTAGCGGAGAATGCCATAGTAGCTGCAATCTCTGTAACAATTTCCCTTTTAAACTGGTTTTTCGTACCAAATCCTTCAGAGCCGCTCACATCGGCCATGAGCATCATGGTAAGTTCACGCTCTTCTTCAAAAACCTTAATGTAGGGTTCGTTGTAGCGAGCCGTAACATTCCAGTCTATTGCACGAACATCATCTCCATACTGGTATTGCCTCACCTCACTAAAGGTCATACCTCTACCTTTAAAGGATGTATGATACTCCCCCGAAAAGATGTGATCGCTCAGCCTCCGGGTCTTTATCTCTATTTTCCGTACTTTTTTAAGTATCTCTTTTGTATCCATCATCTTTTGGTCTAAAGTCTAAGGTTTATAAGGTCCTAAAGTCCGGACTTCGGGACTTTAGGACATTTGACTTTACGACACCCTATGGCACCTCAACCTCGTTCACTATCTTATTGATAATATCAATTGAGGTAATATTTTCTGCTTCGGCTTCGTAGGTAACCCCAATACGGTGGCGAAGCACATCGTGAACTACCGCCCTTACATCTTCCGGTATTACATAGCCCCTGCGCTTTATAAAGGCATAACACTTTGCAGCCATAGCGAGATTAATACTTCCCCTTGGCGAAGAACCAAAGCTTATCAGCGGTTTAAGATTTGGAAGTTTGTATTGTTCCGGGAAACGTGTGGCAAAAATAAGATCGAGGATATACTTCTCTATTTTCTCATCCATGTAAACGTCTCTTACTGCCTGCTGAGCCCTTAATATCTGTTCTAAGGTAACTACCTGATTTACTTTTTCAAAAGAGGCTGCAAGGTTTTGGCGTATTACCAGGCGCTCGTCCTCAATTTTTGGGTAGTCTATAACAGCTTTTAGCATAAAACGGTCTACCTGTGCTTCTGGAAGCGGGTACGTACCCTCCTGCTCTACAGGGTTTTGGGTTGCCATAACCAAAAATGGCTTTTCAAGCCTGAAAGTTTCCTCGCCTATGGTTACCTGTTTTTCCTGCATGGCTTCCAGCAATGCAGACTGCACTTTTGCCGGAGCCCTGTTAATTTCGTCTGCTAATACAAAGTTGGCAAATATCGGCCCTTTCTTAATGCTGAATTCGTTTTGCTTAATATTGTAAATCATGGTCCCTACAACATCGGCAGGAAGCAGGTCTGGTGTAAACTGGATACGGCTGAAGCTGCCGTGAACCGCCTGCGACAGGGTATTAATGGCTAAGGTTTTTGCAAGGCCGGGAACACCTTCAAGAAGTATGTGACCCTGACCCAAAAGCCCTATCAAAAGGCGCTCAATCATATACTTTTGCCCTACAATAACCTTGTTCATTTCCATAACAAGAAGGTCTACAAAAGCACTTTCCCTTTCTATTTTTTCATTAATTGCCCTTATGTCTAAAGCAGCAGTATTTTCTTCCATATTATATAGAGTTTTGGAGTGTGAAGTTAATTAAGCTTTTTTTATCACACAAATTCATTGCCGAAATTCCTCTTTTCTTGTTAACATAGTGTTAACGCCAGTGTTTATCACAAATTATAGTAGTTTTTATAGTTTTAAAACCCAAAAATATCTTGTACTGTATAAAATGACGCTATAAAAACGGACAAGGCTAAAATAAAGTATATAAAAAGTGTAATTTTATCACAAGTAAAAACCTATTAATCTTATATGGATATAAAACTATCGCCCATAATTGCAGGAACAATGAACTGGGGTGTATGGAGCAGAAACTTTACAACTGCCGAAATGGCAGAAATGATACACAAATGCATTGAGTTTGGAATGACCACCTTTGACCATGCGGATATATATGGCGGCTATACAACAGAAGGTGAATTTGGAAAAGCTTACAGAGAAAGCGGTGTACCGCGGGAAAATATAGAGTTGATTTCCAAATGCGGCATACAGCATATTAACGGCAACCGCCCAAACAGAATAAAGCACTACGACTACTCTAAAGAATATATTATAAAATCGACAGAAGGCTCTCTTAAAAACCTGCATGCCGATTATCTTGACGTGCTTTTACTGCACCGCCCGAGTCCGCTGATGCAGCCTGATGAAATTGCAGAAGCTGTAGAAAAGCTAAAAGCTGAGGGCAAAATAAAGGCATTTGGCGTATCTAACTTTACAAACCTGCAGACGGAACTTATAAAATCCCGAACGGAAGTATTTTGCAACCAGATAGAATTTTCCGCAACCTGCTATCAGCCTATGCTGGATGGCTCGCTCGACTATATGCACATTAATAATATAAGAGCGCTTGCATGGAGCCCTATAGGATGTGTATTTAAACAGGATACAGAACAGACCCAAAGGCTAAAGCATTTGCTTATGGAAATGGTAGTTAAATATGAAGTAACTGCAGATGTGATACTACTGGCATGGATACTAAGGCACCCCGCAGGTGTGATACCGGTAACGGGGTCTACTAACCCGGAAAGGCTGGAAAACCAAATGAAGGCAGCACAGGTACAACTTGAACTGGAAGACTGGTTTGCTATCTGGACGGAAAGTATGGGAGATAAAGTGCCATAGCATAAAAACATAAATTAACCTGTAAACTATCTACCACATGAAAACAGCATTAATAACCGGAGCAACCAGCGGTATAGGCCGGGCTACTGCTACTTACTTTGCAAAAAACCATTTCAGGCTTATATTATGCGGCAGGCGTGAAGACCGCCTTACTGAACTCCAGGATGAATTTTCAGCCCTTACGAGGGTGCATACGCTTAACTTTGACGTAAGGGATAAAGAGGCTGTTGCCGAGGCTATACAATCGATACCCGATGATCTTAAAAATATTGATATCCTAATTAATAATGCAGGTAATGCACACGGACTTGACCCTATAGAAAATGGCGATACAGATGACTGGGATGCCATGCTGGATATAAATGTAAAAGGGCTCTTATACGTTTCTAAAGAGATTATTCCCGGAATGGTAAAACGCAGGAGCGGACATATTATAAACATTGGCTCTATAGCCGGTAAAGAGGTATATCCTAACGGGAATGTATATTGCGCGTCAAAGCATGCTGTAGATGCAATTAACCAAGGCATGCGTATGGACCTAAACCAATATGGTATACGTGTGGGCGCAATAAACCCGGGGCTTGTGGCAACAGAATTCTCTGAAGTACGTTTTAAAGGTGACAGGGAACGTGCCGAAAATGTATACAAGGGCTATACACCACTAAAAGCTGAAGACATAGCCGATATAATAACCTTTGTGGTAACAAGGCCTTACCATGTTAACATCGCCGATCTTATGGTACTGCCTACAGCACAGGCAAGCGCAACTTTAGTCAATAAGAAAATATAATGTGTTTTGGCTTATACCCAAAAAGTTAACCAGAAACAAACTATTCATAACACGCAGCTCAAAGCATTATGATAAACAAGCGCCTTTTAATTAAAAACCTGCTGGCTCACAATGATGAGAGCAGTTTTTATGATAAAAAGCGCCAACTTAACCTGCATACAAAAGAAGGCAAAGCAAAATTTGTAAAGCATATATGCGCCCTGTCTAATTCTAACCCATCCAATAACTCATACATAGTTGTGGGTGTGGAAGATCATGATAACGAGATTACCGGGACCGATTTTTATGATGACAGCCGTATACAAAACCTTGTAAATGCATTTTTAGAAAATCCTCCAAGGATACAATATGAAAATGTGCCGTTCCCTCACCTGCCGAAGGATAAAGTGGTAGGGCTTGTAACGATAAGGCCTAACAACAAAATATCATATTTTAAAAAGAATATATACACTATTCCTGCCGGAACCATATTTATGCGGCTTGGCAGTAACTCAACACCTGTAGAAGAGGCTGCAGGAATGAACTATCAAAATACCGCTACAGTAATTGATATAGAAAATAATTCCCGCAACAGCATTGCCCATACACTGGAAGGGGTGCTTGATTTTCTAAATGTGCGCCATAAGGATATGTCTTCCGGGTATAAGGTTTTTAAGGAACTGTTTATAGTGTGCTGGGCCGGTAATAAAAAAGTGGTAAAGGGTACTACCTATTATTCCCGTGTAGATATTGAGCTGATAAACGAACAGGTTAAACTGTTTTATTCGGCACTGGATGAGGTAAGCATAAATTATACAGAAGATACATTTACAATAACAGAATAT
>CAMPIZ010000016.1 GCA_946886675.1 uncultured Flavobacterium sp. | reverse complement strand
GCACTGCAGCTAACGCTGGATAAACTGGATAAAGCATACGGAAAAGGAACGGTAATGAAGCTGGGCGACCAGGCTGTTGAAGAGGTAGATTCCATTCCGTCAGGATCGCTGGGTGTAGACCTTGCCCTTGGGGTAAATGGTTACCCGCGCGGTAGGATAATAGAGATTTTTGGTCCGGAATCGTCGGGTAAAACTACCCTTACCCTGCATGCCATAGCCGAAGCACAAAAAGCAGGCGGTATTGCTGCCTTTGTAGATGCTGAGCACGCTTTTGACCGCCATTATGCAGAAAAACTTGGCGTAGATATAGAAAACCTTATTATTTCCCAGCCGGATAACGGGGAGCAGGCACTGGAAATTGCCGAGAACCTTATCCGTTCTGGCGCTATAGATATTGTGGTAATCGACTCGGTTGCGGCACTTACGCCTAAGAGCGAGATAGAAGGCGAGATGGGCGATTCAAAAATGGGTCTTCATGCACGCCTTATGTCGCAGGCTTTACGTAAGCTTACGGCTACCATTAGCAAAACAAACTGTACGGTGTTCTTTATTAACCAGCTTCGTGAAAAAATAGGCGTTATGTTTGGTAACCCGGAAACTACTACGGGTGGTAACGCGCTTAAATTTTATGCTTCGGTAAGGATAGACATCCGCCGTTCATCACAAATAAAAGATGGTGAAAATGTAATAGGTAACCGTACCAAGGTTAAGATAGTTAAGAACAAGGTTGCACCTCCTTTTAAAACAGCCGAATTTGACATTATGTATGGCGAAGGGGTAAGCAAAACAGGAGAGATCCTGGACCTTGCGGTAGATTTTGAAGTAATCAAGAAATCAGGCTCGTGGTTTAGCTACGGCGATACCAAGCTGGGGCAGGGAAGGGATGCTGTTAAGGCGCTCATTAAAGACAACCCTGAACTGGCCGATGAGCTGGAAATAAAAATTAAGGAACTCATTAAGGAAAACGCAGGTTAATCCTTATAATGTAAAAGCCCGTTTTATACGGGCTTTTTTTGTTTTAAAACGCAACCTTTTGCGTGTTTGTGCATCCTATTTATATAAAGATTTTGAAAGGTTTTATGAAAAAGCTGATTTTGTTTTTTGTTACCGTATTTGTAGTAGCGTCGTGTTCGCTGGAAGACGATTCGCCAAGGTTTCATGTGGAGTTTGTGCCCATTGTAAATGTGCACATGCCCGAAGCGTTTTACCGGGGTGAAACCTATGAGATACAGGTAGAGTACAAAAGGCCTTCTGACTGTTATTTTTTTGACGGTTTTTATTATGAAGAGCAAACAGGGGCGCTGCTTGTAGCGGTGCAAACCCTGGTAATAGAAGACGCCCAGTGCCAGCCGCTGGATACGCTGGAGCCGGAGGTGGCATCGTTTAATTTTACCTGCAGCCCCGGGTATACAGAACAAGCATATGTATTTAAATTTTATACCGGAAACGGACAGATGGGTACAGACAACTTTACAACGTGGGAAGTGCCTGTAATACAATAACAATTTTAAAATAACAAAGCCAATTTGGGTCTGGAGCAGCTTATACATGATTGTCAGAACAATAGTATAAAGGCACAGGAACAGCTGTACAGGCTATTTGCCTCAAAGCTGTTTTCGGTATGCCTTAAATACTCGCGCAATTATGCAGATGCCGAAGATAATTTACAGGATGGCTTTTTAATTATATTTAAAAAAATAGGTCAGTACCAGTTTAAAGGCTCATTTGAGGGATGGGCAAAACGGGTAATGATTAACAACGTTCTTCAAAAATACCGGACTGAAGGAGTTGTGGAGCTAGTTAACGAAAATATACCCGATGAGGAAGAATCCATAGAGGTTGAGGACGAGTCGGTAAGTATGGAGTTTTTGTTGTCTATTATACAGCAGCTGCCGGACAGGTACAGGATGGTTTTTAACCTGTATGTAACCGATGGCTATTCGCATAAAGAAATTGCAGAGATGCTCGATATAACAGTGGGCACCTCAAAATCTAACCTTGCCCGCGCAAGGATAATATTAAAGGAAAAAATTGAAGCTCAGCAGAGCAGTACTAAAGTACCTTCAGCAAAATGAGTGAGAAAAAAAACATAGACAGGCTTTTCCAGGAAAAGTTTAAGGACTTTGAAGCTGCACCACCCGAAAGGGCATGGCAGAATATTGAGGCCGAACTTAAAAAGGAAGACAAAGAGAGGAGAGTAATACCATTATGGTTACGATTATCGGGGGTGGCCGCCATTTTAATTATTGGGCTGCTGTTAACGCTTCCGCTAATTAATAATAATCCGGATACGGATGTTAACCCAGTGGTAATTGAGGAAAATCAACAGACTACACCAGAAACCAACAGCAACGCAATGCCAAGCGGTAATATACCTGTGCCTGCAGAAGAAGCTGTAACCAGTACTCCTGCCAGCGATGATGTAAATACACCATCACAAAATGGCGGGTCGTCAGTTTCTGGGCAGGGAATTAATTCTGTTACTCCTTCTAATAGGTTAGATAACAAGAATAATAGTGTGGCCTACCAGAATGACTCAAAACGTGAAGATAATCGTGAAAATAATTCCCTACGGAATCAGCAACGGGCTAATACCGAACTATCACAGCAAAACACTAACCAGGGTGTTGCTGTTAAGGACGAAATACCTAAGCGTACAATTATAACAGGTAATAATACCGTTACTGAGCAGCGAAATCCTGAAACTGCGGTAGTACAGCAAAACTCAGAAGGTGTAAACAGTAATAATGATAATGCTGATGGCGATAAAAATAAAAGCCTTACGCCGCAGGAAAAAGACAGGATATTGCAGCAAACGCTGGACAGGACACGTATTACCCAACTGGCAGTAACTGAAAATGACGAAACACCAGAAGATACCACAGCCGTAGAACAGGAAAACGAACTGGAAAAGCTGCTTAAGGAAAAAGAAAATAAAAAAGAGGATAAGGAACTGGCAGAAGCTGCCAAACCACAAAAATGGAATGTAAGGCCACAGGTCGCACCGGTATTTTATAATTCATTATCTCAGGGGTCGCCTATAGATGCCCAGTTTGCATCAAACAGCAAGGATTATGATGCCAACCTGAGCTATGGTGTGGGAGTAGACTATGCGGTTAACGACAGGCTTACAGTGCGTACAGCAGTTAATACGCTTAAAATGGGGTATACTACAAACGGGGTCGAATTTTTCCCTTCGATGACACAACAGACAAGCAATGTATCCACTCCCGGCAGGGCTGCTAATATTGTAGTGCAGGACCAAACGGGTGAAGCCACAGCTATTTCACTTTTTGCCGGAAATGTTTTTGATAACCAGAAGTTTTACGGTTCTATGGTTCAGGAAATGGGTTATATTGAAGTTCCGGTAGAGATGTCTTATAAACTGCTTAATAAAAGGTTTGGCATAGACATCATAGGCGGGGTCAGTACACTTTTCCTTAATGAAAATAGTGTGTTTGCAGTATCAAATCAGGGATATAGTACAGAAGTGGGTGAAGCTACCAATGTAAATAATGTAAACTTCAGTACCAATTTAGGTATTGGTTTCAGATACCGTTTCTGGAAATCTTTTGAGGCTAATTTTGACCCAATGTTCAAATACCAGGTAAATACCTTTAACGGAAACGCGGGCAACTTTAAGCCTTATATTATAGGGCTCTACTCAGGAATCAGTTTCCGGTTTTAAAAAATATTTCTCCAAAGGGCCTTTACAAAAAGGCCCTTTGGACATTTTAATATAACCTTCAGGTCTTCTGCCGGGGAGGTTTCTTCATCAAGGAATTTAAATATAAGCGATGCCCTTGCTTTTTTAAACATTGATGAGAAGATCAGGCTTCCTTTTTCATTATTTCGGTATAGTATATCCAGCAGCAGCATATCATAAAACCAAAAGCGGGTTTTTTTATGGAACTTTCTAAAATCTGATTCATGCCGTAAAAACTGTATAAGCCTGCTGCTTATTTTATCAGTATTTTTAAAGGTGTAACCGGTAGAAGCTTTAGTCCACCCTCCTGCACTGCCAATATTCAGTACATTTTTAGTATTGTTTTTCCAAAAAGGGAAAGATGTCATTGGGATACTCCCTTTTTCCGTATGCTGTATGCTATTTTCCAAATTTTCATCATTAATCCCCATCGTCTTCAGGTAATCTTTTATTGCAGCATCATATTCGTTTTCCGGCAGCAGCTTTTCAGAAAACAGCGTGTATTCTACAAGTATTTCATTTTCTGAAACAGGCAGTACATACATAAATCGTGTATTACCTTTTTGCGGGATACTAAAATCCATAAAAGTAATTTTGCTGCTGTCTGTAAGAGCTGATGGTATTTTAAAAAACCAGCCTTTAAAGTGCTGCTGCAGTACCGGATATTTTCGCTGTGCCGGTATTGCCGGGTTATAGATGCTGTTAAAAAGTTTATTACATGTATAGCTTTCGGTATCGGTTTTTACCAAAACATGAGTATCCAGGTCTTTAAAATCAATTACCTTTTGCGCAGCAAATGTGATATTACTGTATTGTTTTAATTGGTTATGAACATGGGTATAAAAATCAATACCCTGTACCATTTTATAACTGTAGTTTTCAAAATCGAGCTCTTTTGTAAAGCCCTTTCCAATAAAATCACCTTCATTCCAGCTTTTAATCACTACTTCATCCCAGTTACCTTTTCCGGATTCCCAAAAACACCATGTACGGTCGTTATCTTTTTTTTCAGATGTATCTAAAAGTAATATAGACTTATCTGAAAAAAAGCCGGACTCAGCCAATTTATAAACTGTCATTAATGATGACAGTCCGGCGCCTGCAAAAATGTAGTGATAATGCTTCATCAGCATAAAAATAGGTAATAAAATCAATTCCCACGGCCTTATTTTCCAACTTTATTTTTAGGCTTATCTAAAAAATTATTTATATTTGTTTAATAACGCATTTAGAATGACTTATTCAGAAGAAAATTATCTCAAGGTAATATATCATTTATCATTGGCAACAAACAAAGGGATTGCGACCAATGCCATTGCTAATGTTATGGAGAGCAAGCCGTCATCGGTTACAGATATGGTTCAGAAACTGGCTGATAAGGAACTTGTGGTGTATAAAAAGTATCAGGGCGTATCGCTTACGGACAAAGGCAGGTTAAATGCTATGATGATTGTGCGCAAGCACAGGCTTTGGGAAGTTTTTCTTGTAGATAAACTGGGGTTTAGCTGGGACGAAGTACACGATGTGGCCGAGCAGCTGGAACACATAAAATCTGAAAAGCTTACTGACAGGCTGGATGCCTTTCTGGATTATCCGAAGGCCGATCCGCATGGAGACCCAATACCCGACCGTAACGGAAAAATAGCCAAGATGGATAAAGAACTTCTTAGCGAAACTAATGAAGGTAAAAAAATGATTTGCGTTGGGGTTAAGGATAGTTCACCGGAATTTTTACAATATCTTGATAAGCAAAAAATTGCTTTAGGCTCTGCCATAGAAGTGATTTCAAGAGAACATTTTGACCAGTCCCTTATCCTTAAAGTAGACGGAAAGCATTTAAGCGTTTCCAATAAAATAGCAGCAAACCTGTTTGTAAAAGCACTATAATATGAATTCAAAAGGAAGCCATTCCCTGGAGGAAGTACATGAATCGGTAAACGTGGTGCAGAATACTTCTGTCTGGAAAAAAATACTGGCATTCTTTGGCCCGGCTTATATGATAAGCGTGGGTTATATGGATCCCGGAAACTGGGCAACTGATCTTGCAGGGGGTAGCCAGTTTGGTTATAAACTGCTTTGGGTATTGCTTATGTCTAATATTATGGCATTGCTCCTGCAAAGCTTAAGTGCACGGCTGGGCATAGTGAGCCGCAGGGATTTGGCACAGGCCTCACGTGAAACCTATCCTAAAGGGGTAAATTATGTGTTATACGGACTCGCAGAAATAGCCATTGCCGCCTGCGACCTTGCAGAGGTGCTGGGTATGGCAATAGGGTTGCAGCTACTGTTTGATATTCCTTTGCTCTGGGGTGTGAGCATAACCATGCTCGATACTTTTTTGCTGCTCTTCTTGTTAAACAAAGGAATAAAAAAGATGGAAGCTTTTATTATAGCGCTTATAGCAATAATAGGGTTTTCTTTTCTCGCAGAAATGTTTTTTGCCAAGCCCGATGTATCTCAGGTTGTAACAGGTCTTGTACCTTCTATCCCCAATCAGGCAGCTCTTTTTATTGCTATAGGTATAATAGGAGCAACTGTTATGCCTCATAACTTATACCTGCATTCATCGTTGGTGCAAACCCGCAAATTCGACCGTTCCTTTAAAGGAATAAAACAGGCAATTCGCTACAATTTTGTAGATTCATTAATAGCCCTTAACCTTGCTTTTTTTGTAAACGCGGCCATATTGATACTGGCAGCTGCTACCTTTTTTAACAGTGGGCTGCATGAAGTAGCCGATATACAGGATGCACACCAGCTATTGGCTCCGCTGTTGGGAACAGAGTGGGCTTCGGTGCTTTTTGCACTTGCATTAATTGCGGCAGGGCAAAGTTCTACTATCACAGGTACACTTGCCGGGCAGATAGTTATGGAAGGCTATCTTAACCTGAGGATACAACCTTGGGTAAGGCGTATTATAACCCGGCTTATAGCCATACTTCCTGCTTTTTTTGCCATTGTATATCTTGGTGAAGATGCCACAGGGCAGCTACTGCTGCTTAGCCAGGTAATACTCAGTCTTCAGCTTGGGTTTGCTATTATACCGCTTATACACTTTGTTAGTGATAAAAAGAAAATGAAGGAATTTGCCATAGGTAAATTTACCAAAGCAGCTGCGTGGATTATAGCATTGGTAATTGTGTCTTTAAATGCTAAACTGGTATATGAAGAAATAGCCGGGTGGATAAGAGAATCTGAAAATCCGGTGTATATATGGCTGTTTGTGGTTCCCATAGCTGTAGGGGCAGTGGCACTGCTGCTTTATATAATCTTCAGGCCGCTTATTTATAAAAGGCAGAGGGATGAAAAGCTTGTCCCCCATATTGACGAGATTATTGTAAATGAAGAAGCCGGAATAAAAGAATATAAATATTGCCATAGCACTCGATTTTTCAAAAACCGATACAAGGAGCCTTTCCAGTGCATTGCAGCTTGGAGGCAGGGAAGCAAAATATACACTTATACATATAGTGGAAACCGTAGGCGCTATGGTTCATGGCGACCAGGCACAGGATTTTGAAACCTCCAGTGATAAAGACTTTTTAAAGACCTATAAAAAAGGCCTGGAACAAAAAGGATATACGGTACAGATAAAACTAAGTTTTGGAAGCCCTAAAAAACAGATACCAAAGATATTAAACGAAAGCGGTGCAGAATATGACATTCTTATACTGGGTGCGCACGGCCATAACTGGCTCAAGGATATTATTTTTGGTACTACAGTAAATGCAGTGAGGCATAAAGTAAAAATCCCGGTACTTATTATAAAGGATTAATGGCATCCGCAGTCATCACTGCCGCAGTCGCCTGATTTTTTCTTCCTCTTTTTAAAAAAGAATTTCTTTATCAGGAATATTACTGCTCCGGCTACTAATATGTATGCTATGATGCTTTGTGTATCCATATTACGTTAAAAGCTGGTAGGCAATCAGTGAGATGATGTAAGCAAAAGTACTCATACCAAATAGCTGTAACATTGGCCATTTCCAGGAATTTGTCTCTTTTTTTGTTATGGCAAGGGTACTTATACACTGCATGGCAAAGGCATAAAACAGCAATAGTGATATTCCTGTAGCAAAATTAAATACCTTTTCCCCAGTAACAGGATTTACCTCTGCAGCCATACGCTCTTTTATGGTAGACTCGTCTTCACTGCTGCTGCCTATATTGTATATGGTTGCCAGTGTACCTACAAACACTTCTCTTGCCGCAAAAGAAGATACAATGGCTATGCCAATTTTCCAGTCGTAACCCAGCGGGCTTATGGCTGGCTCTATGCTTTTACCTACAATACCAATGTAAGAGTTTTCAAGCTGGTAAGAAGCAATTTTATCGTCAAGGTCATCCTGAGATAGCGAAGCGCTTTCTGGCTGCTGTTTTACAATGGTTTCTGCATTTTTAAAATTGTCCCCCGGGCCATGCGAACCTAAAAACCATATTACTATGGAAAGCGCAAGGATAATTTTACCGGCGCCTACTACAAATGCTTTTGTCTTTTCTATTACGTTAATGGCCACATTTTTAAATAGCGGCAGCTTATAATTTGGCATTTCTGCCACAAAAAAACTTTTATATTTGGTTTTCAGTATTTTATTTAAAATATAGGCAGAAAATATTGCCCCACCAAAGCCCAGCAGATATAGCAGCATAAGAGTGAGCCCTTGCAGGTTAAATACCCCCAGCACCATTCGGTTAGGGATAATAAGGGCAATAAGTATGGCATAAACCGGAAGCCTGGCAGAGCAGGTAGTAAACGGCGTAACCAGTATGGTGATAAGCCTTTCCCGCCAACTTTCTATATTACGGGCAGCCATGATAGCAGGTATGGCACAGGCCGTACCTGAAATTAACGGCACAATACTCTTACCACTAAGGCCAAAACGTTTCATTATCTTGTCCATAAGGAAAACTACACGGCTCATGTAGCCGCTTTCCTCAAGCAGAGATATAAATAAAAAGAGAAAAGCTATCTGCGGTATAAAAATTACCACACCGCCAATACCCGGTATAATACCGTCGGCAATAAGTTCTGTAAGTTTGCCTTCCGGCATGTTTTTAGAAACATAGGCGCTCAGCCAGCTAAAGGTGCGGTCTATAAAATCCATCGGTATTTCAGACCATGCAAAAATAGACTGGAATATAAGCAGCAGGATTGCAAAGAATATCACATACCCAAATACTTTGTGTGTAAGCACCCTGTCCAGCCTGGCGCGCAGGTCTTTTGCATTTAGTGTATCTATATGCTGACCAACCTTAAGTACATCATTAATAAACTGGTAGCGTTTAATTGTTTCCTTTTGCTGCAGCCTTTTTAATTCTGATTTTGATTTTGTAAACGAACTGTTTTCTACTTCATTCCTCTCCAGATGGCCAAAGTTTACATCCTGTGTAATTACAAGCCAAAGTTTATATAAAAGCTGGTTAGGGAATGCATGCCTCAGCTTATCAAAATATTCGGGATCTATGCCAGATGCATTCAGGCATGGTTCGGTAGAAAGATTCTTATAATCCAGTATAAGCTCTTTAAGGTGACTAATGCCTGTTCCTTTTCGGGAGCTTACCAGTGCAATTTTTGTTTTAAGATGCTGTTCAAGATAAGGTATATCCAGCGTTATGCCTTTGCGCTCCATCCTGTCACTCATATTTATCACAAGAATGGTTGGTATTTCAAGGTCTTTTATCTGAGTAAACAATAACAGGTTACGCTTCAGATTTTCCACATCGGTAACTACTACCGCCACATCAGGGAAGTCTTTATCATTACGGTTAAGCAGCAGCTCTATCACTACGTTTTCGTCCATAGAGCTGGCATTAAGGCTGTAGGTGCCCGGTAAATCTATAATGGCACCTTTCTTATTATCGGGCAGCTTAACAAAGCCCTGTTTCCTTTCAACAGTAATACCGGGGTAGTTGCCCACCTGCTGGTTAAGGCCGGTAAGCTGGTTAAAAACAGAGGTTTTTCCGGTATTGGGATTGCCAATTAATGCTATCTTTAAATTTGGGGCTGCCATTAAATAGTATTGGTTATTATCTCTACATCAATTTCCAGTGCAGTTTCCAGGCGTATCGCCACATGGCTGTCATTTACATTAATGTAGATAGGGTCGCCCAGTGGGGCAACCTGTAAAAGCTCAACCTCGTTGCCGGGAAGGCACCCCATTTCCAGTAGTTTTAACGGAATGGCGTCTATATTAAAGTCGGTAATAACGGCTTTTTGTCCTTTTTTTAGCCCTGCAAGTGAAGTTTTCAAAGCTTATTTAGAATAATTTTAGATTGCGAAATTACAAATTAATATTTAAATAGCCTTACTTTTCATCCTGACGAAGCCATTTAATATCTTCGAGAATCTGTTTTACATTTTTTTCACCTTCCACTTCTTTATCAAGATTTGTACCGTTATAAAAACCGCGGATGCGGCCTTTTTTGTCAACCAGTATAAAGTTTTCGGTATGCACCATGTCATAAAGCTCTTTAGAATCGGTTGTTTTTACTGCCAGATATGATTTTCTGGCTATGTAGAATATATCCTTTTTGTCACCGGTAACTAAATTCCATTTGATGTCAATCACACCTTTCTTATCAGCATATTCGCGAAGTACAGGAACACTGTCATAATCCGGAGTTACAGAATGTGATAGCAGCATAACATCAGGATAATCCTTTATCTTTTCCTGCAGCCATACCATGTTGTCCGTCATAATAGGGCAAATAGTGGGGCAGGTAGTAAAAAAGAAATCCGCTACATATATCTTATCTTCGTAGTCTTTTTGTGTAACTGTATCGCCGTTTTGATTTATAAAGGCAAAATCGGCAATTACATGGTCGCGTATTTTGTACTGTATAGTGGTATCTACAAGTTCCGGATTTACATCGGAAGGACTGTAAACCGGTAAAACTTTTTTAGGCTTTAGCACCGAGTAAAATAATGCCAGTATAACCGCCGAAAGTACAAGCATTAATATAAAGAAAATGCGGTATTTTTTAAAGAAAGTAAGCATATTATGGCGAAATTTTTGCAAAATTACAAAAGAGGATGCGAACAACAGTCAAATATTGAGAGGATTGCAGCGTTAAAAACAAGAAAACGATATATTTAACACAATTAGGTATGGGTATTGTAACGAACTTTATATTTTTGTGGCTAACAGTTAAACTGTAGGTATTATGAACAGACTAAATGTAAAAGTTGCAGCGGCTGCCTTGTTCTTAGGAACAGCTGTTTGTACTGCACAAAACTCGCAAAAGCCGGGTATAAACCTTTCTTACATGGATAAAAATGTAAGTCCGGCAGATGATTTTTTCAGATATGTAAACGGAGCATGGGTAGACCAAACCGAAATTCCTGCTGACAAAACACGCTGGGGAAGTTTTGATGAGCTTCGTGAAAACACTAATAATGATGCGCTTGCAATACTAAAAGAGGCTGCTGCCAACAAGAACCTTAAATCTACTACAGATCAGGGTAAAGCGGCAGCATTATACAGATCTATAATGGATACTGTAGCCCGAAACAAGCAGGGCATGGCACCAATACAGCCTTATCTGGCGAAAATTGATAAGGTTAAAAATGTACAGGATCTGCAGGCGCTGCTTACCGAAATGGAGCCGCTTGGAGGACTTGGCTTTTTTGGTATAGGTGTAGGCGCTGACGCAAAAGACAGTAACCGTAACATACTATATGTAGGCACAGGAAGCCTGGGCTTACCGGACAGGGATTACTACGTTTCTGATGATGCTGATTCAAAGGAAAAGCGTGAAAAATATGTGCAGCATGTAGCCAGAATGCTTAAATATGCAGGTTATAAAGATAAAAACGCACAGCAGGAAGCATCTAATATTCTTGCTTTTGAAACGGCTATGGCACAGCCAAGGCTGGACAGGGTAGAACGCCGTGACAGGAGGAAAACTTATAACCCGATGACGGTTGCAGACCTGCAAAAGCTTACACCTTCAATAAACTGGAATAAATATCTTACAGATCTTGGAGTAGGTAAAATAGATACCCTTGTAGTATCGCAGCCTAAATATATGACCGCACTTGAAGAGCTGTTTAAAGAAAATAAAGTTGAAACCTGGAAATCTTACATGAAATGGACACTGGTTAACAGGTCTTCAGGATATCTGTCAACTGATATTGAAACTGCCGACTGGGAGTTTTACAGCAAGACACTAAGAGGCGCACTTAAAGAAGAGCAGCGTGATATTAATGCACTGCACACTATAAACGGTACTGTAGGAGAAGCCCTTGGTAAACTGTATGTAGAAAAGAAATTTCCTGCCGAGGCGAAAGCAAAAGCAGAAAGCATGATTAAAAATGTGATGCTGGCTTTTGAAAACCGTATTAATAACCTGCCGTGGATGGCAAAATCTACAAAGCAAAATGCTATTGAGAAGCTAAGAAGGCTTAATGTAAAGATAGGGTATCCTGACAAATGGAAAGATTATTCAGAGCTTACCATTAAAGGTCCGGAAGAAGGCGGCAGCTATTTTGCAAACATGCAAAATGTTGCACGATGGAATTTTAAAGAAGATATTGCCAAGCTTAACAAACCTGTAGATAAAGATGAGTGGCATATGGCGCCGCAAATTGTAAATGCTTACTTTAACCCGTCTTACAATGAAATTGTTTTTCCTGCGGGAATTCTACAGCCGCCGTTTTATGATTATAAAGCAGACGAAGCTGTTAACTATGGTGGTATAGGTGCTGTAATAGGACATGAAATATCTCACGGTTTTGACGACAGTGGGTCACGTTATAATGCAGACGGTAACCTTGTTAACTGGTGGAGTGATGAAGATTTAGAGAAGTTTACAAACCTTGGCGGTTCCCTGGCAGACCAGTACAGCCAGTTGCAGCCATTGCCAAATACTTTTGTAGATGGTAAGTTTACGCTGGGAGAGAACATAGGCGATCTTGGTGGTGTAAATGCAGCGTATGATGGGCTTCAGATATATCTTAAAGAGAATGGAAATCCGGGTCTTATAGACGGTTATACACCGGAACAGCGCTTCTTTATTTCATGGGCTACTATATGGAGGACCAAAATGAGGGATGAAGCAATAAAGAATCAGGTAAAGACAGATCCGCATTCACCGGGTATGTACAGGGCTTATGTTCCTCTGCAAAATGTTGATGCCTTTTACAAAGCTTTTGACATTGAAGAAGGTGACGGTATGTATATAGCACCCGACAAGAGAGTGAAAATCTGGTAACGATAGTAAGATAAATATAGGAAAACCTATGGTTTACAGCCATAGGTTTTTTGTTTTTCAAGGACAAGTGTTAAATG
>CAMPIZ010000015.1 GCA_946886675.1 uncultured Flavobacterium sp. | reverse complement strand
AAATAAAAGAACCTGCGATCTTTTGCGCGTATCAGCCTAATAACAACAGAACCCTGATAAGGAGCACTTAGAATGATCCTGCAGGCTGCCCTGTAAAACCATCAATCAAAGTATACTTAAAACACCCCCTTACCGCAGCTATTATAGTGATAGCATGCCATTACAATAATCATTTTACATTACATGCCATATTTATAGCATCCGCTGATACAATGAAAAAAACACCAAAGCGCAACCTACCACTACTCCAAAAAGTAGACTTCCGGAATTTTTTCCACAAATCAATTTTCAATTTTTTTACCGAAGAAATCGCTATGGATCTGGGCACGGCTAATATCTTAATCCTTCACAGGGACCAGCTTGTTATCGAAAGCCCCTCGGTCATAGCCCTTGATGCCAGAACAGGAAAAACAATTGCTATTGGGGAAACAGCCAAACTCATGCTGGGTAAGAACCATCATAATATGAAAATAATAAGGCCGCTGAAAGATGGTGTCATCGCTGATTTTGAAGCCGCCGAGAAAATGATCAAAGGCTTTGTCAGGGCAATACCAGCCTTTAGAAGAAAACTCTTTCCCCCGGCCTTTAGGATGGTGATATGCATCCCCTCAGGCATTACCGAGGTGGAGATGAGGGCCGTGAAGGAATCGGCAGAGCGCATCAACGCAAAGGAGATCTACCTCATCCACGAGCCTGTTGCCGCCGCCATAGGGATGGGGATTGACATTATGGCCCCAAAGGGCAGTATGGTAGTGGATATTGGAGGGGGAACCTCCGATATCGCCGTGATCTCCCTGGGGGGGATCGTATGCGATAAATCCATTAAAATAGCCGGGGATATTCTCACCGCCGATATAATTTTTCACATCCGCACCTGCTTTAATCTATACATCGGTGAACGCACGGCCGAGATGATAAAAATACTGATCGGGGCAGCGGTAAGCAAACTGGAAAAGCCGCCGAAATCCATCAAGGTGCAGGGACGGGACCTGCTCTCGGGAAAGCCCCGCGAGGTACGCATTTCCTATAAAGAGGTGGCCAAAGCAATAGATAAATCCATACAGCGGATCGAAGATGCCGTTATGGAAGCCCTCTCCAATACCCCGCCTGAACTCGCCGCTGATATCTATAGCACCGGAATCTACCTGGCCGGCGGGGGGGCGCTGATACGGGGTTTTGATATAAGGCTCTCCCAGAAGACAGGCCTCACTGTGCATATCGCAGAGGACCCGCTAAGGACAGTGGTACGGGGAACCGGTATGGCCATGAAAGACATTCAGAAATACAAACACATATTAATCACATAAGTACAACTAATCAAAAAGATAAGAAAATGCCGTACATTGACGAGAAAGACCTTTTGGCGCTGCACGATCAGATTGATCGGGAAAAACTCACAAACAGCAAACTCCTGGATCAGATTAACGAAAAAGGAAAAGCCTACAAAAGGTGTGCAATTACCCGTAACCTTGGCCTTATCGCCTCAGCCCTGCTGCTGGCCGGTGGCCTTGCCGCCTGTTATTACCTCTATGGAATGCTGAAGGAATCAGAACAGGCAACAGGCCTGTGCCAGGAAAAAGAGACCCTTTACAGGCAACAGGAAGAGGAACTAATACTGCTTAAAAACCAACGGGATTCCTTACTACTGGAGAGCCAAAACCTTCAGGAAGAATCGCTGATAAGTGATGTGGTCTATTCCGTACAGATCGGAGCCTTTGAAAATCTTGATATCCCCCTGCGGTCCACCTGGAGTAATTACTCCTATTCCCCGACATACCGCCAGCTGTATGCCTTTTCCATTGGCATCTTCAAAACCGTGGAAGAGGCAAGGGAATTTCAAAAAGTAGTAATACGACTGGGCTTTAGCGATGCCTTTGTGGCATCCTATCAGAATGGCAACAGAATTGCCATTGAGAGTGAATAAAATGCACCTGAAATCCTGTTCCCTTTAGCGTGGCCCCGATTAAGGCTATAGTAACCCTTACATGCTGTTATATGTTTTTCAACCGTATCCTTCTTTTTTGCAAACCCCTGTTGCTCCCTGTGCTGCTTACCAGCTTTACACTGACCTATGGCCAGAGCACAGTTCGGGGAAAAGTTACCGATGCCGCCACAAAAGAACCGCTGCCTTTTTCAAATGTAATGATCAATGGGGAGGCAGGGCGCAGTACCATAACCAACATTGATGGGGAATTTTTCTTTAAAGGGCAGGACAGTATCTCAAGTATTACCCTCTCCCGGGTGGGATACCGCAGTAAAACCCTCACCGTCACCCCTGCCAACTGTAATGACCTGAATATATCCCTTGATTTCCTACCCAGTGAGCTCGAGGAAATCATTATCAGTTCTCCGGAGAATCCCGCCCACACCATCATAAAAAAGGTTATCGCCAATAAAGAGCGCAACGACCCGGAAAACAGGGCCTCCTTTAGTTATCTCGCCTACAATAAGAACATCTACGACATCCGCTCTAAAAATCCTAAGGACAGCATCCGGATCAAAAAACGGCTAAAAGGCGGGCATGTTTTTATGCTGGAATCCATCACCCGGCGCAGGTACCTCAGGCCCGGAAATAGCGAGGAAACAGTGCTGGCCACCAGGGTATCAGGGCTGAAGGACCCTTTGTTTGCAGCACTTACCACTGATTTGCAGCCTTTCTCTTTCTATAGGGATGAGATTGAAATCCTTAACACACATTATCTGAACCCTATCAGCAATGGCAGCCTGAGCAAGTATGATTTTACCATGCTGGACACCCTGTACAGCCAGGCCGATACCCTTTATCTTATCTCCTACCACCCGAAAAAGGGTAAAAATTTTGAAGGGCTAAAAGGCATCCTGCAGATCAATACCAGAAAATACGGAATTCAGGATGTCATTGCCCAACCCAGTCAGACCGATATGCTGGATATCAGGCTGCAGCAGCACTATACCTACACCCCCGAAGGGTACTGGTTTCCCAGTCAGCTTGACTTCCGGCTGGAATTTTCACAGACACTAGGCAAAGACCGGAACCTGTATGTACAGGGGAGCAGTACTATTGACAGTATTGCCATTGGTATTCCCCTGAAAAAGCAGGATTTTGCCCTTGAAGCAGTACGCCTCTCCCCCGGGGCAGCATCCAGGGACAGCCTGTACTGGAACAGCTACCGGAAAGAAAAACTCAGCCTCTCTGAGCGCACGACCTATAAGGTGATTGACAGTATAGGAAAAATTGCCCGTCTTGACCGCACCATGGATCTGCTGGGCAGCTTAACTTTGGGATATATTCCCGCAGGTATCTTTGATATCGATCTTAAAAACTCCCTAATCTACAACCAATACGAGCAGTCTCGGATCGGATTAAGCCTCTATACCAACGATAAGCTCTTTAAAAAGCTGCGCCTTGGAGGATTTACAGGCTATGGCAGCAGGGATGGTAAGTGGAAATACGGGGCAGAGGCCCTGCTTACCCTCTCTAAAGACAAAGCTTTCCAAATAGGTATCAGCTATCAGGACAATTTAGTGGAAACCGGAATGCACTCCTTCCGCTTCCCTACCCCGGAGCTTATTGCCATACGGCCACTGATAGCCTCACAGATGGACAGGATAGAGCAGGGCAGCCTAAATGTGGGATTCCGCACCTTGCGATACCTCAAATGGGTTATCGGTATCCGCACAGCCAGGATAAACCCCCTTTATGAGTATACCTTTTATGATAAGGGCCAATACTATAAAAACTATCATAACACGGAGGTTTCCGCCAACCTCAGGTTCGCTTTTAAGGAAAAGTTCCTCACTATGTTTAATCAGACATTCAGCCAGGGTACCCGATTCCCAATTATCTCACTGCACTATGCCAGGGGGCTTAAAGGAATAGGCAAAGGCAGTTTTAATTACAATAAAATAGAGGTGCTGCTCCGGCATTCATTCCATACCCCTTCGCTGGGTGAAACCTCCTACGGGATAGCGGCCGGGTATATTGACCGTCCCCTGCCCTATGGCCTGCTTTTCACCGGGGAAGGCAGCTTTTTTAGCGGCTACCCTTTTATAATGAAGCATACTTTTCAGACAATGCGGCCCTATGAATTCCTTTCGGACCGTTATCTGAGCCTTCACACCTCACACAACTTTGGAAGCCTCCTATACAAAGGCGGGAGGTTTCAGCCGCATATCAGTATCCACAATAATATAAGCTGGGGGGATCTGGGCTCCCGCACAAACCATCAGGGAATAGGATTGATGACAAAAAACAAGATTTATACCGAGGCCGGCCTTCAGCTGGACAATTTACTGAGAATGCGCCTGATCTTAGGTTATATGACCTTTGGCACAGGAATATATTACCGGTATGGCGCGTATGCGCACCCGGACCTGAAAGACAACCTGGCTTTAAAGCTTACCCTGAATTTCATCTTCAAATAGCCCTTCCTGCAGGGGCCATCACCTGCAATAGCCAGTTATTAATAACCCCATCAACCACGTATTGTATGCTTATAGTAAGTAAACTGCACCATATAGCCATAATCTGCTCCGACTACAGAAAAGCGCGGGACTTTTATACCCGGATCCTGGGCTTCACCATCCTTGCCGAGCATTACAGGCCCGAGCGGCAATCCTTTAAAGCAGACCTAGCCATCGGCGGGGAATATCGCATCGAACTCTTCTCATTTCCCAACCCTCCCAAAAGGATATCTTATCCGGAGGCTGCAGGATTACGGCACCTGGCCCTTGAGGTAGAAGACCTGGACCAGGCCCTGGAATGGCTGGAACAAAATAGGGTAAGGCACGATGGGGTCCGAAAGGATGAGTGTACCGGAAAACGGTTTGTCTTTTTTTATGATCCGGATGATCTCCCCATAGAATGCTATGAAAAATAAACCGTATTGGTTCCTTTGAAAATCACGACCTTTTCCGATTCCTCTACAGGACCCTCCCTAACAAATCAGCTTATAGCCAAAGCCGCGGCTGTTGATAATCTGCACATGGGGGTCCTCACTTAATTTCCTGCGGAGCTTTGAGATAAACACATCCAGGCTCCTGCCACTGAAAAAGTCATCCTGGCCCCATATTTCGGTCAATATAAAAGAGCGCGTTACCATCTGGTTCCTGTTCTGGTAGAGATGTCTGAGCACCTGGGTCTCCCTATGGGTCAGGGGCACCGAAGCAGGCCCACAGGTAAGTGTCTGCCTTGTAGGGTCAAACCGGTAACTGCCAATTGCGATCTCCTGATCCGGCTCCTGCAGGGCACTACCCCCCACCCGGTTTAAAAGCGCATATATCCTGACTATAAGCTCCTCCATACTGAAAGGCTTCTTCAGATAGTCATTGCCGCCATAATGGAAGCCTTCCACCACATCTTTGGTTTGGGATTTGGCAGTCAGAAAGATAATAGGCGTTTTTTTATCTCCCGCCCTTATCTCCCTGGCCAGGGCAAAACCATCGGTTTTGGGCATCATAACATCCAGCACCAGCAGCTGCGGGGCCTCCTCCCTGTATTGCTGCAGTGCCTGCTGGCCATCGGCACACACAATTACCTGAAAATTCCTGGTCTCCAGGCTTTCTTTGATGATAAGTGCCAGTGACGGCTCATCCTCGGCCAGTAAGATCTTTATACTATCATTCATAGGGTAGGGTAATTTTAAAGGTAGTCTCCCGGGTCTCTGCAAGCCACACCAGTGTGCCCTTATGTTTTTCAATTATAATCCTGGAATAATACAAACCAATACCGTATCCTTTGATATCATGCTGGTTGTGGGTCGGTATCCTGTAAAATTTCTCAAATATCTTCTCACCTTGGTGCCGCTCTATGGTTTTTCCATTATCGGCTATAAACACATCGGCCCCGTGGTAGCCCGGCCTTATTGTGACCCTAATCCTCTCACCGCCGTACTTTATAGCATTTTCCACAATATTGGAAACCACATTTTCCAAATGGAACGGATCCGCCATAATACTTACGGCTACCCCGGGGGAATCCACTATGATCTCCTTAGTAGTATTGATCCGCTGCTTTTCCACCACAGCACCGACCAGCCCGGTAAGGTCAACATCTTCTTTTACAAGGGTGAGCCTGTTGGTATCCAATGATACGGTCTCCAGGATCTTCTCCACCAGGATACTGAGCCTTCTGAGCTGCCCTGATGCAATAGTAAGGTATTTCCGGGTCTTCTCCGGATCCTGCGCCCTGTTGAAATGCTGTATGCCTTCCAGGGCACTCATAGAAGTGGTGATGGGCGTTTTAAGCTCATGGGAGATATTGCTTATAAAATCATTCTTGCTAAGCATGATCTGCTTTTGCTCATTGATGATCTTAAGCAGGTAAAAAAGACAGGCTATGGTAAAGACTGACAATAGTAACGATAAGAATAATCCTAAAAAACTCTTCTTCAAAACCAGCAGGGTAATATCGGGAAAACTGATCCTGACGGTGCTCGCGCGCGCGAGATAGGCTGAGCCGGAAGCAACCGAAAGGCTGTATTTTGGATCTTCCGGATCATTAAAAGTATGTATCACCTTAGCTCCCCTGAGCTGGGAGAGGGCAAAGTCAAAGTCGAAACCTTTACTGCCCAACTCCTCTTTAACATATCCCGAGAGCTTCTTAAGGTCAATATCCTGGTTAAACATAGAGGCAATCACCTTGGTGGCTGCCTGTGTAAGGCGCGAAAGGCTGTCCAGGGACAGGGTAGTGAGGCTGCGGTCTGCCTGTGTAATTACCTGCTCAGCATTGAATAGGTTCCCCTGAAACATTACCGGCTTGATTCTCCCTGTCCCGGACACAGTGGTTATCACCGTTGAATCTTCCAGACCGTGCTGCTTTTTAATACTGTCAAGAACATGCGCTAAATCTTCCATGGAATCAGCTTCCATAGTAATTGTATGACTACCGGCTGAAGGAAAGACAGTGGCGGACCTATCTATTGTGATAATATCCGTTCGTATCAGCTCACTATAATAGGAGTCCACACTGCTTGTAAGCACCGAGAGCACCTCATTGGTAAGCACAGCCTTGTTGGCCCTGTAATTATTGATATTCCAATAGATCTGTATGGCCAGGGTCACCAATATAACCGTCCCTATAAAAAAAACCACGCCTTTCTGATTGCTTTTTCTCATAGTTCAAAAATAGTAATAAAACAGCATTTACCCCCCGGTTAACAAAGATTAACCTTCAAAAAGGAAACAACCATCAGGCAGCACTGCCCCTTCCCCCGATGTAACCTCCTCTTTGAGGCTTTCAGGTCTTTTTTGCAAACTCTAACACTGCTTAACAAAAATTAACCTGATAAAATAACTGCCTGAGCTTACTTTGCTGCAAACAAAAACATTTCTTATCATGAAAAATTTATTTGTACAGACAATTGTCCTGACAGCACTCTTACTAAGTCCCCTGACACAAGGGCAGGACTTTTACGGAACGGCAACCTATCAGACAAAACTAAACGTTCCCGAATTTGACCTCACGGAAGATCAGGCTCAGGATATTCCCGAAGATATGCAGGACCTTATTAAGGAGCAGCTCAAAAAAGCCGGACAGGATACCTATACCCTTAATTTCAGTAAAACGGCCTCTTTATATGAAAAAAACGAAAACCCTGCACTGGCCCCAGATATTAACAATAATGATATTAACAGTAATGTCAGAATACAGTTCAATAGCTCAGGATCCGCGCTGAACAAAACAAGGTACTATACCAACCTTAAAGACAAAATTACAGTCAGGGAAACACAGAGCTTAGATAAGGCTTTCCTGATAACCGACTCCATCAGTAAATATCCGTGGGTACTTTCCAATCAGACCAAAAAAATTGGCGAATACACCTGTTATAAGGCTACCTACACTATTCCGGCAAATAAAATCACCGTCATTGGAGCTACCATGGATAAGGAGCCCGAAGACCTTACCATAACCGCGTGGTATACCCGCGATATACCGGTTCAGTTCGGTCCTGCCGGATATGGAGGGCTTCCCGGACTTATTCTCGAACTCCAGGATGGTTACCAGACCATTCTATGTTCGAAGATTGTACTGAACCCTAAAGACAGACCCGCTATAGAAGCACCCAAAAAAGGCAAAAAGGTAACTCAGGAGCAGTACATGAAGATCTTGCTGGAAAAACAACAGGAAATGCAAAAAAGATTTTCCAATAGCCGCAATGGAACCTATATTCAAATTACAAGAGAATAGTTACTATGAAGTACAGTATCTTATTGCTCATCCTCTTCGCTTTTGCAGGGCTGAGGGCACAAAACATAAGGTTTGAAGGTTTTGTAAAAGACACCCTGGGCCAGCCTCTGGAAATGGCTAATGTACTGGCTGTAAACAATAATACCAATGAAACCGAAGCATACAGCATAACCAGTGAGGAAGGCAAATTCTCACTGGTTTTGAAAAATAATACCACCTATAGGATACAGGCTTCCTATATAGGTTTTCAGCCCGGTGAATTTGAACTTACCACGGCCGGGAAAAATATAGTACGGGAAATAAAACTGCGGGAAGGCACACTACTGCAGGGCCTTGAAATTGTACATGAAATACCGGTAAAGATTAACGGGGATACCCTTACCTATAATGCCGGGGCCTTCACCAACGGTAGCGAAAGAAAACTCGGCGATGTACTTAAAAAACTCCCCGGTATTGAGGTAACACCCGATGGTGAAATTTTTGCTCAGGGTAAACCGGTATCCAAGCTCATGGTGGAAGGCAATGCCTTTTTTGACGGTGATACCAAAATCGGGAGCAAAAACATCCCTGCCGACGCCGTAGATAAAATAGAAGTGCTAAGCAATTATAACCAGGTCAGCCAGCTTAAAGATGTGGAGGACAATCAGGATAATGTTGCCATGAACATTAAGCTGAAAGAAGGAAAAAAGAACTTTTGGTTTGGTGATCTAACCGCCGCTGCAGGCCCTTATAAACGTTATGTACTAAACCCCAGCCTGTTTTATTACAGCCCTGAATATAGCCTGAATTATATTGGGAATCAAAACAATACCGGAGCAATACCCTTTACCTTCCAGGATTATTTTAAACTCTCCGGAGGGCTTAAGGATATCATGAGAAAAGGCCGAAGTAACTTTGCTGTCATCCCGCCCGAACTGGAAGCCCTGTTTATACAGAACAATAAAGCTAAAGAGATCTACTCGCGCTTTAATGCGGCGAATTTTAGTTTTAATCCCGGTAGTAAATGGCGCTTCAGCGGTTTCGGTATCCTTTCCTCAAATACTATAGACAGCGAAAACACAACGGTAAATGCATTGCTTGATAACCGGACAGGAGAAATCAATACAAGGCAATATGAAAGCACCGCAGCCCATAGCAGCAATACCATGGCCCTTTTTAAGGTCAATGCCAACTACAGGCCCCATGAGCGCCTGGAGGCCAATTACGATCTCTTTGCAAAAGGTTCCCGCCTGAAGAGTCGCAGCCATAGCAATACCATCGTATACCCGGAGAATGACCAGAGCCAGGAGATTTCAGACAGGACAAAGAGAAAACCCTTCTCTGTGAGCCAGAACCTGGATCTCTACCATACACTGAAGAATAAAAAAAATGTCTTTGCCCTGAATCTGCAGCACCTCTATCAGGATGAGGATCCCCTTTATAATGCCATTCAGGAACAAACGCCCTTTATATTCACCGATTATCAGCAAGGTCAGGAAAAAAACAACCTGAGCCAGGAGAAATTTGTAAAAACCAGTAAACTGGATGCCAAACTGGATTTTTATCACCGTATCAACGGGCTGAACCAGCTGAACCTGACCCTGGCCGCCACACATGTATACCAGAACCTGGACTCTCATATATTTCAGCTTCTGGATAATGGCCTGAGGAACCCGATACATGATGCCTCGGCAAACAATAATGCAGACTATACCTTTAACGACGTCTTTGCCGCACTGCATTATAAGCTTACAGCCGGCAGATTTACCTTTAATCCCGGTGTGGCCCTTCACAACTACCATACAAAAAGCAACCAGCCCGGGAAAAGGTACCGGAACAATTTCTCAAGGCTGCTGCCGGATGCCAGCATTGATTTCAAAGCCGGAAAGAACACCTCACTGCGCTATAGCTTTAACCTCTCCAATAATTTCACAGATATTAAAGAACTGGCAGAAGGCAGCATCCTTCATAATTATTATACATTACACAAAGGTGACCCCAGGCTGGATAATTCGGTGTTGCAGAACCATATGCTGTATTATCAGGATTTCAACGCCTTTTACATGAGCACTACAAGCGCCTTTCTTCGCTACAGCAAAACAAAGGAGAGTATTAACAACAGGGCTGACTTTAATGGTGTCAATAGTATCCAGACACCTTTTAACTCTGATTATGCCAATGAAAGGCTAAGCGCCACAGTGCGATACGGCAGGTCGGTTTTCAGAAACTATAAAATAAACCTGGGGGTCTCCCTTAGGTGGGAAAAAATCTATGCCATGCAAAAAAATACAGCATCCGGCCAATGGGCAGAGGCACCACAGGAATCCTACTCCCAAAACTACAATGCCGCCATTACTACCGTATTTGATAACCTTCCCTCACTGACACTGGGATATAGCCTGTCCTTTAACAATTACCCCGATACTACCTACCTGACCCACAAGCCTACTGCCACGCTCGAATACTATTTCCTTAACGGCTTTAGCCTCACATCAAACTATGAGTTTTACAATTACAGTAACACTTCAGGAACGATAAAGAATCAATATGATTTCCTGGACCTCTCACTCTCGTACCAAAAACCGGAAAGCCCGCTGGAATACAGGATAAACGCTACCAACCTTCTGAATACAAAAACCATTAACAGTGATCAATTCAGTGAATTTATAAGCAGTACCTCCACCTATACGGTACAGCCAAGGTACCTGCTCTTCTCCCTGACTTACAAACTGTAGTATAAGCCTATTATCCCCGGTCAGAAAAGCAATGCTGTAAGGCTCCCGGGCCGTTGGATCCTCCGATGCCATAGTGCCTGGAATCCGGCCCGGGTGAAATAATACAACTTTTATCAGGGTAATACAGGCTGAACCTTTTAGGCTTAATAACTTTATAAATCAGTTACTAATTCAGGCTATGACTCTGCTATGTGGCCCAATGCCCTATCTGATGCAGTAAATCAAAGGCGATTGTACACCGGAACAGGCTAAAGCTATAGCTACCCCGAAAAAATTAGCCTGCTTAAAAGAAAAGATCCGTATGAAAAGCTTAATTACCTTTGCAATCCCATCTGTAATCACCGGTACTGAGAATGATAGGACCCTGGGGAAATCAATAGTGAGTACCTGGCAGCAGCAGGGTATTTTCCAGGTCGCACTCACAGATGAACAGAGCCGGACTACCCAAAGAGCATTCTCTAGAAGTAAACTTTTCTTTGGCAGAAGCCTGGAGGAGAAATCCGGATTTGTCAGCGAGAGCACCTACAGTGGCTACATCGCCTCTCAGGAAGAACAAACAGACGGGGAACCGGACTATTCTGAAATTTTTACCATCTGCCAGGATATCAGTAAAACCGACAGGCGTTATCTGCAAAACTGGCCGTGTCACGGTCCGGTTCCCTGGCCTGATAATGACTATCGGGACGATCTGCAGGCTTTTATGGAGATGGCAGGTGAGATCGGCAACGCACTGCTGAGACTCACAGCACTTGGCCTGGGGCTCCCGATTGATGCCTTAACAGATCTGACCCACAAGGGATGGCATCACATGCGGGTCTTGCGTTTTCAGAAAGCCGAAGAGCACACCAGCAGAGGAATCGGTGCACATACCGATTACGGACTGCTTGTCATTGCCGCACAACTCGGGGCTGACGGGCTGGATATCCGCCCCCCGCTAACCCCTGAGGGTCATAAAGAAAAAAGGAAAAAGAACTGGATACCGGGACAGAGCATGGCCGGTGAATATAAAAATGATGCGCACTGGAGACGCGTGCCATTGCGTGATAATGTACTGACGGTTTTCCCGGGCGATTTATTGCAATATATCTCAGGGGATATCCTAATGGCGACACCACACAAAGTCGCACTGCATCCCCAGAAGGAGCGTTATGCAATCGCTTACTTCCACGAACCCAATTTTGAGGCTTCCCTGACCCCTTTAGTCGGCACAAATATTCCTGAGAGGGTGCACTACGGAAGGCATTTCACAGACATATTCATGCGCTGCTACCCGCAAAAGCCAACCACCCTTAAGATAATTCGTGAAGGGCATTACGCTCTACTGGACACTATCGGAAAATCATAATAAAACGATACCTGCATCAGATAGCTCCCCGCAATTGCCTTTAAAGCTATTGCAACCCGGATTTACAAACCGAACAACAATTAAGATAATCAGACATTACACTTTTGTACTTAAATTAAAGATACCCACAATGAAACTACTAAAACTTCATACTTTATTTTTACTTCTTAGTTTTCCTGTTGCACTACAGGCACAACAAGATAAAAAGCAACTGATCCTTAAATCAGTATACGATTACTTTTCTTTGCAAAGAGAAAATATGCATGTGCAGCTTAATAAGACTACCTTTATTACGGGTGAAGAAATATGGTTTAAGGGATACATCTATAACAGAAGTAAAAATGAACCTTATTTTCAGTCTGTTAATATATATTGCAACTTCCTGAATTCAGAGGGTCAAATTATTGATAAACAACTTTTGTTTGCGTATCATGGAAGTTTTACAGGAAACCTTAAACTTTCGGATAGTCTTCCCTCCGGCAGATATTACCTGCAATTTTATACTAACTGGATGAATAATTTTACAGAAGATGAGTCTTCCCTATATGAAATCAACGTTTTAAATGAAGATAAGGAGGTTCCCACAGCACTTATCAAAAATAGCCCATCCACAGATATAACGATAACTATAAATCCGCAAAGTGGTACATTACTCCAACATAAAACAAATACCATAGGGCTAAGTATCCTTTCCTGCGACCATAGGCCGGTAAAAATATCTGAAGCCTATTTAATCAATAAAAAGGGAACACCTGTTGATACTATAAAAATTAATGAGTACGGCTACGGAAAATTTGATTTCTTTGCCACTGATCAAACCAATGGCAGTAAGATTATAGCTTTTGCAGATAACACAATGTATGAAGCAATCCTTCCTG
>CAMPIZ010000014.1 GCA_946886675.1 uncultured Flavobacterium sp. | reverse complement strand
TACCTATTAAAAGGTTGAGTAAACCTATCCTGCCAAAAAACATTACAAAAATCAAAACATATTTGCTGCCCACACTAAGCCCTGCAGTTATACCCAGACTGAGCCCTACGGTACTGAAAGCAGAGAAGGTTTCGAAAGCAATTTGTATAAGTGTGAAATCTTTTTCAAAAAACAATATCATTAAAATGCCTATCCCTATAACTATAAGTGATATGCAGATAATGGCAAAAGCACGTTTAACCGACTGGTTATTTATTTTTCTTCCCCTTAGCTCTATCTGTTCTTTACCCTTTGCAATAGATATAATATTAAGGGTTGCCAGTGCAAAAGTACTGGTTTTAATACCACCTCCGGTAGAGCCCGGTGAAGCACCTATCCACATAAGCAGGATAACAAAAAGTATGGCCGGCATGCTGAGGTCGGCAAAATCAAACGTATTGAACCCTGCAGTCCTGGCCGTAACCGATGTAAAACCAGCTGCTGTAAATTTGCCGAAAAAGCCTTTATCCTGAAAAAGGTTGCCGCTTTCGGTAAAATAAAAAAACAATGTTCCCGTGGTAAGCAATATGGCCGTGGTAACTACCACCAGTTTTGAGTTGAGGGTAAATACTCTTACAGGGGAATAAAGCTTTCTGTTTATAATACTGTTTATAGTAAGCTGCTTTATATATTTTAAAAAGTTAAATACTATGTTGTAACCTAATCCTCCCAGTATTACTAAGTGCATTACAATCCACTGAAAGGAATAAGCCGCTTTAAGTGCGCTGTCATTAAGCCCTGCTGAAAGTGTAGAAAAACCGGCATTACAAAATGCCGATATGGAATGGAATACCGAAAAGAAAAATTTGTTTTTTATATCCGGTATATCGTTTATGCTGTAATAAATAAATATGGCTCCTACCATCTCAATACTCAATGTAAATACCACAACACGCATTGCCAGACGCATTACATCGTGCAGGCCTTCGCTGTCCATAAAAGTACTTACATTCATCCCCTCTCTAAATGTAGAGCCCTGCTTAAAGAAATAAGCAAAAAAGGAAGTAAATGTAAGCATCCCTATACCTCCCAGCTGAATAAGTACAATAATTACTGTACGGCCCATGGGGGTAAAATCTTTGGCAGTATCCACTACTACCAGCCCGGTAACACATACAGCGCTTATAGAAGTAAAAAGGGCGTCTGTAAAACTGATGCCATGCGTTGTGGCGTTAGGCAGCATAAGCAAAAAGGCGCCTATAAGCCCTATAACAGCAAAACTGCCCACAAACAATACGGTGGGATTATAGTAAATATCATACAGCTTACGGATAAGATTAGTAAGCCTGAGGAAAAAGTAAATGATAAGACCGGCATCCAGTATATAGCTCACATCATGCAGCCTGCCAAATTCATCGCCGGTAATGAATGCAACAACAGCAACAACCATGGTAATTACCAGTACCATTATATTTGCCCGGAACATTTTTCTTCTGCCCGGTTTTTGGGCATGCCTTATGCGCAGTATATTAAAACCTACCAGCAGTAAGACCAAAAGCCCAAGATATAAGGTTTTGTGGTTTAGCCACTCGGTAATAACATTTTCATATCCAAAATCGAAAATAAGGAAGACAATAAGTACAATGTCAATAAAACCGTAAATTTTAGAAAGTGTATATGCCAGGTTTCTCGCCATTACCTACTTTTTAAGTTGTTTGCGTATCTCCACCATCAGTTCTGCACCGCCATTTTTAAGTACCTCTTCGGCACACTCATTCCCAAAGTTACTAAAGTCTTGCGAAACAGGCACAGCCTTTTCTATATGTATTTTTTGTTTTCCGTCTATAGAAAGTAATATTCCTTCAAACCGTATTTCATCGTTCATATATGTCGCCAGCGCACCTATGGGTGCAGTACATCCGCCTTCGAGCTTCTTTAAAAACTGGCGTTCAATATATGTACATGCATCGGTTTGGTTATGATTAAGTTTTGCCAGGGCTTCTCTACAGTAAGCATCGTTTTCCATAGCTACTGCCACCATGGCCCCTTGTGCAGGAGCGGGTATCATCCAGTCCAGCACCATGTGGTTTTCCGGCAGCAGGTTAATACGCTCCAGCCCTGCGCTGGCAAATACAGCACCATTCCAGTTATTGTCCTGTAGTTTTTTAAGCCGTGTATTTACATTTCCTCTTAAATCTACAACCCTATGGTTTGGGTGTCTGTTTAACCATTGCGCCTGGCGGCGAAGGCTTCCTGTAGCTATTATTCCTGAACTGTGTAAAAACTCCAGACTGCCTTTGTGTACTAGTATATCATGCACATTGGCACGTTCCAGCACAGCCGCCTGCACTATACCTTTTGGCAGGCTTGTAGGAACATCTTTCATAGAGTGTACCGCAATATCCACCTGCCCTTTTATCATGGCAATGTCCAGCGTTTTGGTAAATATTCCGGTTATTCCAAATTCGTAAAGAGGTACATCCAGCACGATATCACCTTCCGATTTTACAGCTACTATTTGTGTAGCATATCCTAAATCTTCGAGCTTCTTTTGTACAGTATGAGCCTGCCACAGGGCAAGCTCACTATCTCTTGTGCCTATTCTTATGGCTTTGTTCATTTTGAAGTATTTTCAATCTTAAAGACTTTTTCTATCCATTCTATGCTCTCATCCACCATAGTATCAGTATCTTTAAGATGATTGGCAAAATGGGTGGTAATTTTATGAATTATCCTTTTACTGATTATTTCAGCCTGCTCTTCATCAAAATTACTTATTTTTTTGCGTTGAAACTTAAGTTCCGTGTCTTTAATTGAATTCAGTTTTTGTTTTAATGCATGTATTGTAGGTGCAAATTTTCTGGCGTTCATCCAGTGTACAAATTCTTCTTTCACCTCTTCAATAATAGCTTCGGCTGCAGGAACATGCCTTTTCCTGTTCTCCAGGGTATCATCGGTTATTTTAGAAAGGTCGTCAAGATGCACTACAGTAACACCCTCCAGTTCCTTTACATTGTCGTGCACATTTTTTGGAATGGAAAGATCGAGTATTAAAAGCGGCTTCTTTAATGCCAGTATATCTTTATCAATGGTAGGAAAAGGCGCTCCGGTTGCCACTACCAGCACATCAGCTTTTGGTATCTCCAGCGGAAGCACATCATAATCCTTAACGATAAGATTGAATTTTCCGGCTACTTTTTCAGCTTTTTCCCTGGTACGGTTTACAAGTATTATATGATCGTTCTTGGTGTGTTTAACAAGATTTTCGCAGGTATTGCGGCCAATTTTTCCGGTTCCGAAAAGAACAATGTTTTTGCTTTTTACATCTGCAACATTATTCATAATATACTGTACCGATGCAAAAGATACAGAAGTAGCCCCCGAACTGAGTTCAGTTTCGTTCTTTATGCGTTTACTGGCCTGTATTACACAATTTACCAGCCTCTCCATAAAAGCATTTGCAAGTCCGTTTGCTTTTGACTCTATAAAGCCTGATTTCATCTGGCTTATAATTTCAAAATCACCCAGTATCTGGCTGTCAAGTCCTGTCCCTACACGAAAAACATGGCTTATTGCCTCTTTTCCTTTATATACAAAAGCAACCTTCTGGAACTCCTCTACAGAGCCCTGGCTGTTATCGCAAAGTAATTTTATAAGCTGAAAAGGGTGCTCGGCAAAGCCGTATATTTCTGTCCTGTTACATGTAGAAATAACCACCAGGCTTTCTATACCTTCATTTTTAGCCTGCAGCAAAACACCGGTCTTGGCTTCACTTCCCAGGCTGAATTTACCCCTGATCTCGGCATCTGCCTTTCTGTAACTCAACCCAACTGCATAGAAGTATTGATGCCTCGACAAGTTATTATTATCCATATTATCCACTTTCCTAAAAGTTTCACAAAATTATCACTAAGGCTTATTAAAAAATAACGCTGAAAGTTCTTTTTGTGTCGCTGTGGGATATTTTAACCCAAAATGCTTTTTTAAACCTTAAATAACCTAAATTTGCAATGAAATCAATGTTTTGCGAATTATTTGTTTAGAACAATTCTAAATAAAGCAAATTTAATTTTTTAAAAAACCCACAAAAAAAATATCGCTATGGGTTCTCATGAGGAAATTAAAATTGAGGATGATTTTTTTGTACTTCGTTTTCAGAACGACAGCGACGAAACCTCTCATTTTGAAAGGGATGTAAATGTAGACCTCATTCAATTTCACTTTGGTATTAAAGGCCGCGCCAAGTTTATTTTTAACCAGGGCCGATATGCGCTTGACCTAAGGGAAGAGCTTTCGCTTTTTCTTTACAACCCGCAAAAAGAACTGCCTGTACACCTTGAAATTGCCCCGCACTCATGGGTAATATCGGTACTAATTTCCATTAAAAAATTTCATAGTTTCTTTTCAGAAGAAGCTGATTATATTCCCTTCCTGAGTGAAGATAATAAAGACAAAAAGTATTATAAGGACGATAAGATAAGCCCTTCAATGGCAATCGCCCTTAACCAGCTTTTTCACTTTAATCTGCACCAAAGCATTAAAAAACTCTATTTTAAGGGTAAAGTATATGAGCTGCTGAGCCTTTACTTTAACCGGGCGGAGGACCCCAATGCAGAACAATGTCCTTTTTTAATTGATGAAGAGAATGTAATAAAAATAAGAAAAGCTAAAGACATTGTAATTGCCAATATGGCCGAACCACCGGGGTTACAGGAACTGGCAGACCAGGTAGGCATAAACCTGAAAAAGCTTAAGATGGGCTTTAAGCAGATATATGGTGATAGTGTTTACAGTTTCCTTTTTGATTATAAAATGGAATATGCCCGCAAACTGCTTGACAGCGGTACTTATAATGTAAACGAGGTAGGCCTGCGCATTGGCTACAGTACCGCGAGCCATTTTATTGCTGCTTTTAAAAAGAAATTTGGCACCACTCCAAAAAAATACCTGATGTCTATAAATACAAATGCGTAATGTGGAAGCCCATAACACTTGAAGAACTGAGCACCTATATAAAACCTGAAGAACTAAATGACAGGGAAAAACAACTTTGGGAATTAATAAAAGTTTCACCGGAAAAATGGAATGAACCTGAATATGGTAATGAAGGCGGCTTTTGGGTCGTTGCTATTTTTGGAAAAAAAGTGATCTGGTATAACGATATTGAAGATGGTTTTAATGTTTCCTCATACACTTCTTATGGTAAAATAGATGATTACTACTGCAATCAGGATGAATTAGAATATGTTTTATCCAGCTTGCACAGCAATAAACCAGCTTTTATAAGGGATAAAACAGAAAAACTGTAATCAACATTCGTTAAAAACAAAAATTATCATATTCTGAGCATGGTTTTTGATGACCTTGCCAGACAACACAAAAACAACAACTTTAAGATAAACAATGAAAGGTGTATTGTTAGTTAACCTTGGTTCTCCGGACAGTCCGGAACCGAAAGATGTAAAGCCGTATCTTGATCAGTTCCTGATGGACAAATATGTAATAGATGTCCCATTTTTACTCAGGGCGCTCTTGGTACGCGGTATAATACTCAGAAAAAGGCCTGAAGAATCGGCTGAAGCTTACAAAAAAATCTGGTGGGACGAAGGCTCTCCGCTTATTGTGCTATCGGAGAGAATGCACAAAAAAGTAATAGAAAAAACCGAACTTCCAGTGGCGCTTGCCATGCGATATGGCAAACCATCTATAGAGACCGGGCTACAGCAACTGGCAGACAAAGGAGTTACCGAAGTATTGCTTTTTCCTCTATACCCTCAGTATGCTATGGCCTCTACCCTTACAATTTTGGTACTGGCAGAAGGAATACGTAAAAAGAAATTCCCGCACATGACATTTACTGATGTCCCTGCCTTTTACAATAAACCGGATTATATTAAAGTACTCGCTAATTCTATTAAGAGATCGCTGGAGGGCTTTAACTACGACCATTTATTATTTTCTTACCACGGTATACCGGAACGCCACATAAGGAAAACGGACGTTACAAAATCGCATTGTAAAATAGACGATACCTGCTGTGTTACGCCATCGGCTGCACATAAATTCTGCTACCGCCACCAGTGCTACGAGACTACCAGGCTGGTAGTAGAAGAGCTTGGCATTCCAAAGGATAAATATTCGCTTACTTTCCAGTCCAGGCTGGCTGGCGACAAATGGCTGGAGCCGTATACTGATGTGGAGATAAACAAAATGCCGGAAAAAGGCATAAAAAACCTGGCGGTTGTAACTCCTGCTTTTGTGGCAGACTGTCTCGAAACGCTGGAAGAAATTGCAATGCGGGCCAATGAAGACTTTAAAGAACATGGAGGCGAAAACTTTTTAGCGATACCTTGCCTTAATGACAATAATGAATGGGTAGATGTAGTTGCAGGCTGGATTAATGAGTGGACATATGCCGAAAAACCTGTAATGTAATGTCGGTTTCCTCCAGAGATTTAGCAACTAAGGATATAAAAAAGCTCCTCATAAGGCAGTCTGTACCTGCTTCTATAGGGATCCTGTTTATGACGGTCAATATCCTTATTGATACAATCTTTGTAGGACGATGGATTGGGTCGCTGGCCATAGCGGCGCTTTCTGTAGTAATGCCTATTACTTTTTTTATTTCCTCAATGGGTATGGCCATAGGTATTGGCGGAAGCTCAGTGCTTTCAAGAGCACTGGGAAAAAGCAATCGTGAAAAAGCTCTTTCTACCTTTGCACACCAGATTATGATGACCTTTGGCATTTCCTCGGTCTTTGTAATTTTTGGTTTATTTTTCAGCAGGGAAATACTTTTTGCCTTTGGTGCGAATGGTGATATTATGGCTCCGGCCAAGGAGTTCTTTCTTCCCATATTGCTCGCAGTTCCGTTTCAGGCGCTGTGTATGATGGGCAACAGCGTTATACGTGCAGAAGACAAATCGCGCCATGCCATGACGGCCATGATCATATCGGCCACATCAAACATACTGTTTGATATTCTTTTTATAAAAATACTGGATATGGGGATTTTTGGTGCAGCCCTTGCCACTGCACTATCCTTTTTTCTTTGTTTTGTATATATTCTTTGGTTCTTTGTATTTAAAAGCGAACTACGGCTTAAGCTTAACCACTTTTCTCTTCATAAAAAACTTGCGGGCGAAATACTTTCCTTAAGCTTTGTAACTTTTGCAAGGCAGGGTGTAATAAGTGTACTGGCCGTTATTATTAACCATACACTTTATGCCGAAGGCGGCGAACATGCAGTAACTATATATGGCATTATAAGCAGGATGCTTATGTTTGCCCTATTCCCGGTATTAGGAATCACTCAGGGTTTTATGCCTATTGCGGGTTACAATTATGGTTCAGAAAATTACCATCGTGTAAAAGAAACTATTACCACTGCTATAAAATATGCAGGATTGTTTGCCATACTTATTTTTATAGTGGTGCTCACGTTCGCAAGGCCTATAGTATCGGTATTTACAACTGATGATGTGATAATTGCCGACACTCCCAATGCTTTGCGCTGGGTATTTGCGGCTTCGCCCATTATAGCCGTACAACTTATAGGTGCTGCTTATTTTCAGGCTGCAGGAAAAGCTACAAAGGCATTACTGCTCACACTTTCCAAGCAGGGATTTTTCCTTATACCACTGGTGCTTATTTTACCACACTTTTTTGGTATTTTTGGGGTATGGGTGTCATTCCCCATTGCAGATGTGCTCTCTACACTTGTAACGGGCCTTTTCCTGAAAAAAGAAATGACGCACCACCTTAAAGAAGCATGATGGGATATTATAACTATATAAAATCACTCCACCTTATTTTTGTAATTACCTGGTTTGCCGGGCTGTTTTACATAGTACGCCTGTTTGTATACCATATAGAAGCCAATAACAAGCCGTCTCCCGAAAAGGAGATACTTATAAAACAGTATAAGCTTATGTCTTACAGGCTTTGGTACATTATTACCTGGCCATCTGCTATACTGGCAACTGTTTTTGCAGTTATCCTGCTGTTTTTAATACCGGAGTGGCTGCAGCAGTCCTGGATGCATGTAAAGCTTACCTTTGTATTTCTGCTTTTTCTTTACCATTTTAAATGCCACAGCATATACAGGCAGTTACAGCGGGATGAGGTAAAATATACTTCCGGCTTTATGAGGCTGTGGAACGAAGGGGCCACTATAATTTTATTTGCCGTTGTTTTTTTAGTAATTTTAAAAAATGCTGTAGACTGGGTATTTGGGGTAATAGGCATTATCCTGTTTTCCATACTGCTAATGCTGGGTTACAAATTTTATAAAAGGATACGGGAAAAGAACAACTCCTAAACCGGATGAAAGAAAAGTTTAAGATAAGAAGATGGTCGCTGCGTGTACGGATTTTCCTTTCCATGATACTGGTTACTGTAGTTGGCTCCATGCTTATCGCTTTTATATCCATTTACCAGTTTAAAAAAGAGGCAAAAGAATACCACGAAGAAAGACTTGAAAGAAAGGAAAGCGCTATAAAAGAACATATTAATTATGTGCTTTCCACCACTACGTATCCCCTTACTACCGAAAACCTCCCGCTTATTTTCCGGGAAAGGATACACGAACTCTCAAATATACACGGGCTCGAAATTAATATTTACGATCTTGACGGCAGGCTGCTTAAATCGTCTAAAGGCGGTTTTTCGGTAGATACCATGAGCACGTCTATACCCCGTCCTATACTCAGGGTTATACGCAGTACTGCCGAAAAAAGATATGTAGACCTTAAAACTATAGACAGTAAAAAATACAGGTCTTCCTTCAGTTACCTTACCGATACTAAATTTAAACCGCTGGGCATACTTAACCTGCCTTACATAGAAGACGATGGCTACTATGATAAGGAGCAGCGCAATTTTCTAATACGATTTGCGCAGGTATATTCTTTTATGCTCCTAATAGCAATAATAATTGCTTATTTCCTTTCCAGCTATATTACAAAATCACTTAAAGCTATATCGGACAGGATAACGGAAACACACCTGAGCCGCCGCAATGAAAAAATTCATCTGGCAGACTCTCCGCAGGAAATAAACCAGTTAGTAACCGCTTATAACGGCCTTGTAGATGATCTTGAAGAAAGCGCTGCAAAACTGGCACAAAGCGAGCGGGAGCAGGCATGGCGTGAAATGGCCAAGCAGGTAGCGCATGAAATTAAGAATCCGCTTACCCCAATGCGCCTTACCGTGCAGAGCTTTCAGCGAAAGTTTGATCCTTCTGATCCTGATATTAAAGAAAAACTGGATGATTACTCCAAAACACTCATACAGCAGATAGATACCATGAGCTCGGTAGCATCTGCTTTTTCAAGCTTTGCATCTATGCCTGCCCAGCAAAATGAAAATGTAAATATTGTTAAGATAGTACAGCTGGCGCTGGAAATTTTTAATGAAAACTATATAACCTTTACTGCTGCAGAGCCATACATTATAACCAGTATGGACAGAACACAGCTTATACGCATTATTACCAACCTGGTTAAGAATGCCATACAGGCAATACCGCAGGGCCTGTTGCAGCCCAAAGTAGAAGTTAGCGTATACCGTAATGAGAATTATGCTTTTATAAGTGTAAAAGATAACGGTAAAGGTATAAGTATGGAAAACAAGAGCCGTATTTTTGAGCCTAAGTTTACTACAAAAACCAGCGGCATGGGCCTTGGGCTGGGAATTATTAAAAACATTGTGGAAAATTATAAAGGAACAATTACTTTTGAAAGCGAACTGGGCGAAGGAACCAGGTTTATAGTTTCGCTCCCAATTACAGGGGAGGAAAAACCTAAAGCAAACAATAACTAAAATACCATATTCATGAACTACGAAAATATTACAGCAGAACAGGAAAACGGGCTTGCTGTGCTTACTATAAACAGGCCTACTAAACTTAATGCTTTAAACAAAGCAACCATACAGGAGCTTCACGAGGCTTTTAAAGCTCTGGATGCCGATAAAAATGTAAAGGTGATTATAGTAACCGGTAGCGGTGAAAAAGCTTTTGTGGCTGGGGCCGATATTTCTGAATTTGCTGATTTCTCTACAGATCAGGGTGAAATGCTTGCCGCAAAGGGACAGGAGCTGCTTTTTGATTTTGTACAAAACCTGTCGACTCCGGTTATCGCGGCGGTAAATGGCTTTGCACTTGGCGGCGGACTTGAGCTTGCTATGGCAGCTCATTTCAGGATAGCATCGGATAATGCTAAAATGGGCCTTCCGGAAGTATCGCTGGGTGTTATCCCAGGTTATGGCGGAACCCAAAGACTACCTCAGCTGGTAGGCAAAGGCCGCGCCATGGAAATGATAATGACGGCAGGCATGATAAATGCAGAAGAAGCTAAAGCATACGGGCTTGTAAACCATGTAGTACCACAGGCAGAACTTCTCGATTTTTGCAAAGGTATTGCTTCAAAAATTATGAAAAACTCACCGGTAGCTATATCTGCTGCTATTAAAGCCGTAAATGCCAATTATGAAGATGGCATTAACGGATATAAGGCCGAGATAAAAGCGTTTGGAGAATCTTTTGGTACTGCCGATTTTAAAGAAGGTACAACTGCCTTTCTTGAGAAAAGAAAAGCGGAGTTTCCCGGAAAATAAAAACAAAAAAGCCCTGTAATCACAGGGCTTTTTTGTTTTCTTCACGTTCCTTTAAAACATATTCCCTTATAGGCATACCATCAACAATTACATCTGTTATGGCTGTGTAGCCTTCATTAATGGCAACAATGGCATAGGCTGTTTTAGTATTGCCCTTGCGACTGTGCCTGTTGTATGTAATTTCTGCTTCAGCAGCTTTACCTTCTTCCATATAGTAACGGTTAAACGGAAAATTTATACGCACAGTTTTATCGTAGTCATAATAGTAGTTTATCTCTGCCATAAAGTAATCGCCTCCATTAGCAATCTCCTCGCGGGATAACTGCCTTACCTTTGCAAAGCCTGCACTGTCATTCTCAATATAAACGAAAACCTGTTCCCTGCTTACCCAGGTAGTATCGTTAGTAGGTAATTCTTCCGCATCAAATTTCAGGGTGATGTATTTTCCCCTAAACGGGTCGGTTGGGTCTATTGGCTGCGTACGAAATTTATATACAGTACCTTCGTGCTGTATCTTTTCGCTGTCGTATATCATTTTCAGCGGAACAAAAGCCTGCGCAATCGCTACCAGCGCAAATAGCAGTAAGGTGTATTTAGTTTTCATCGTTTACAGTATTTATGTTTGCTGCTTTTTTACGCTTAATAAGTATTGAGTTGGCCACAAAAAAGCCTGCCCCAACTGCCATAAAAAGCAAACCTCTTATGGCAAATGAGAGGTTGGTATCAAAAAAACGGCAGATAATTAGTGCCGATATGATTACTAACCCAAAGTTAAGCTGCCTGAAATCTACCCGGTTTATTCCTGATTTTATAGCGATTACCCCCAGCGCCAGTACAATAATGTTATCTACTATGGCTGCCAGCAGGCTGTTATACATTCCTATAAAATAAAGGACAGGGAATAATAGTGTTACCGCCTGAAAAATATTCTTGTAAAATCCTTTCCCTCCTGATAAAACTGCCATATAGACCGCCCCGGCAAAAAGAACCAGCCACAGGCCTATATAATAAAAAGCAGGCAGGGACTGTACCTCAACATCGTTCCATATCCATTTAAAGGAAGTTACTATAAGTATAAAGACAATACCGGCCATACCCAGCCCAAGATAATCATTACGCGATTTAAAATCCGGTAGCAGCCCGGTGTTATATATAAGACTAAGCAGAGCCATATAGATAAGAAAGCCAAATTCATCGGCCCCATCAAGGAAACCGCCCAGTGTAATAATAAGGCTTAAAGGCACCAGCAGGTTAAAAAGCGAAGTAACGCGGCCGTAAGGCGATTCTTTTATTGTCCTTATATAAAAAGGCAGGAGTGCAGCAATAAAGAACAGGTACCACCAAGGCCTTTCAGGATCAAAATATCCGGCTACAACTGCATAATAGGTACAAAATATCAGATGCAGAAATGCCAGCGTGTTAGACCTAAGCAGATACATGAGCGGCATACACAGCAGCGTCCAGGTAAAAAGGTAACTGTCTATTTCGCCAGGCATATTGTAAATTTGAGCGATTAGCGCAATAGCTGCCCCTACAGAAAAAAACAGTAAGGTACCTGCTGTATCTTTCCAAACCTGGCTTTTGTTTTTCCATATTGTATAGCCTGACAATACCTGAAAAACAAACAACGGCAGTAACGCCAGCACTGTTTTGATATCTCTGGAAAATGTGTCCCAGTTATGTGCGAATATCAGTATAATACCCAACCCTACCAGGATACCGCCAATACTCCCAAAAATAGTAAGCTGGGTATTGTCCTGGGGTTCCTTTCGGGCAGCATAATAGTTCTCAATATCTTTTGCCGTTTGTAAAGTGATAACCTTATTAGCCACCAGTTCGGGCAATTCTTTTAATATAGAACCCATACCGTTTTTATAGTTTTTGTTAAAAATAAGAAATTATTATTCCTTATGCACATCCTTAAACTTCAGCATATCAAAAAGGCGCTGTTCTTTTTCATTATCAAAACCACAGGATGTTTTAAACTCCCTGGGGTTTTCATAGGTACCAAAAAGCATATCCCACCATACTATATCTCCATAATTATTAGTGTGCTTATTATACTCATGATGGATGCGGTGCATTTCCGGACGTTGAAAAATATAACCAATCCATTGCGGGGTTTTAATATTGGTGTGATAAAAAAATTCGCCCAGAGCAGTACAAACTGTATAAATACCCGCTGCCTCAAGGCTAAGTCCAAGAAGTGTATAAACCAGCAGACTGCCTATAATAGAGTTTATAATCATTTCAAGCGGATGCTTATAAAAAGAAGTTATGACTTCTATACGCTGCGGACTGTGATGTATCTGGTGAAAGTGTATCCATAAAAAATCTATGCGGTGCCTCCACCTGTGCCACCAGTAAAATATAAATGTGGCTATAAAATAAGCTATTATGCCCCCAAGTGCGGGAGAAACATAATCTGAAAGACGAAAAACAGAATAAGACGAAAGCCATTTTTCCCAACTAATACCCGCCAATAGTACTACCCCCAATTGTATAAAATTGACACCTAACACCCGTATTGTCCAGGTAGGAACCTGGGGCAGTTTCCAGCCCAGGTTAAGCCGCTCTACAATAAAACAAACGGCAAAAGCGATAAAAA
>CAMPIZ010000013.1 GCA_946886675.1 uncultured Flavobacterium sp. | reverse complement strand
CAGTACGTTAAGTATAAAAATAAATTAATTAGCCCACGGTAAAAAGCCTGATTACAACGTTGTTGTTGTGGTGTTGTATAGGTAATTTTAGGAAATGTTGTAGTATACTACAGTGAAAGTATATACTCAACAAGCCCTAACTCATGTGGTAAATCCATTTTTTTGCGCAAACGATATCGTTTTATCTCTACACTTCTTACAGAAATGTTAAGTAATGGTGCTATCTCTTTTGATGATAAATTAAGCCTTAGGTAAGCACATAATCTTAAATCGTTAGGGGTAAGTGCAGGATGTGTTGCCTTTACTTTTTTCAGGAAATCCTTATCAGCATTATTAAAGGCTTCCTTAAACATATCCCAGGTATCATCTTCATTAATATTTTTATTAATGGTTGTAATAACCGATTTTATATTTCGCTCGTTTCCTTCATTACCGGATTTTTTAAGGTCGTCCTTAATCATCGATAGCAGTTCATTTTTCTTAATAAGGATCATGGTAGACGCTGCAAGTTCTCTGTTCTTGCTCTCAAAATCCTGCTGCAGCTGCTCGTTTTTAATTTTCATGAGCTGCTGTTCTGTTTCCAGCTCTTTTATCTCGAGCAGACGGTTGTTTTCCTCAATAAGCTTTTCACGCTGCCTCTGGTAATAATTCTTATAAGCCCTGTTTATAAGGTAAGCCGCTATTATTGCCAGTATAATGTAAATAATTACAGCAAAGTTTGTAGCATACCACGGTTTGAGGATGGTAAAAGTGTAAGCGGCAGTGTTAACCGACATTGAATTTCCGGTTTTTGCTCTTACTTTAAAGGTATATGTGCCTGCCGGAAGATTTTTAAAGTTAGTGGAAGGCCTGCTGCTCCATTCGCTCCATTCATCCTGCATGCCTTCCAGCATGTACTGAAATTCTGTATTGGCATATTTGCTGTATTCAGGTACCGTATATAAAAAAGCCAGGTTGTTTTCTGCATATTTAAACTCCCCTTCACTGCTGATGTTTGTTGTAGTTGGCCTGCCATTTAGTGTATTGGAAGTAATTCCGGTAATACTGATAGTGTTTGCCTTAAAATTGAGCTCATTGATATTTATGGTATAATAGCCATCAGTAGTACCAACCAGATATATATTTGGTGTTATTTGAGTGATATTCTCAAACCCTAACATAGAATTGGTTAATGAAGAAGGTATGGCTATAGTGTTTTGCTTAAGTTCTGCCGTAAGCTTGCCCGATGAAAAGTAATTGATATAGTTTTTGGTAATAAACCATAGGCGGTTAGCATTATCCGGCATTAATTTTCCTGAAATGTATTCGTCCTGTAAAAAACTTTTTGATAGCTTTTCATCTTTTACAAACTCTTTGGTTTTAGCATTCAGTATAAAGAAACCGTCTTTAGATGCATAGTAAATACTGTTGTTAAAGCCTGCAAGGCCGGCATTCTTCCCTTTTGCAGGTGCTTTATAGGCCTTATAGTTTGTAACGGTGTTATAATCCCTGTCAGTTGTAATCCTAAAAATACCTTTGTATTCGTGGCTTACGTAAATATCATTCTTACCAGATACCGCAAAATAGCGGCTGGAATAATCAAATCCCTTTATTTTATTCCTGAATTTCCAGCTATCTCCTGTTTTTTCTAATACTGATACTCCATAATAATTACCCTGTAAAAGCATATTTTTGTTGTATGGATGCTTCTCAAATTTCCATGTGCCCGATGCGGTAAATATTTGTTTGGCCGTATTACCATTTACTATATATGTGCCTGAGTCATGTCCGCAAAATAAAGTACCATCATGTTTGTAAAGCGACCATACCTGTCCTTTTGTACCTGCTATAAATTTAAAGTCGCCGGTTTCATTATAGGTTTTATAAAAAAGCCCCTGGTTTGTACCAACATATAAAATTCCATTATATAACGCAGAGGCATATATGGTGCCTAAAAAACCGGTATCATCTACAAAATTCCTTACAGCAGACTGCAGGTTAATACAGTTTATGCCATTGTCAAGCCCTATCCATAGGTTTCTGTCTGAATCTTCAAAAAGAGAAAGTGCCGTGTTGTTGCTAAGTCCTTTATTTTGTGTTATATGATATTTTACCTTACCTGTGGGAGATAGTATAAATATACCGTTTGATACAGTACCCAGTGCAAGACTGCCGTCGCTAAGCTTCTGGCTGCTGTATATACTGCTGGCCTGAAGCTCGCTATCAGCATCAGTTTTCCATTGGCTTACGGTATTGGCTTTCAGTTCGAGCAGCCCGTTAAACTGGGTTTGAATAAGCAGCCCTTCTCCGGAAGCATAAATATTAATTATTTTATTATTTTGTATTAGCGGCGCATTACTTACCAGCTTACTCGTACCATTTTCAATTTCATAAAGCCCGGTACCAAATGTTTGATAGAGAATAGTATTGCCTACAGTAAATATTTTATTTACCCCGGTCTCAGGCTTTATAATCTTAAAGGTATTCTTTTGTGTGTCATAAATAAATATCTGGTTAAGCGACTGGAAAATTACCCAATGGTCATACCGGGCTATATTCCAAAACTGCTCATCATCCAGTATTTTGTCTTTAATTTTGGTACTAAGGCTGGTGTAGGTAAGCGAACCGTTTTCCTGGCGTTCCCAGTAGCCAAACTCCATATAACAGCCGGTATAAATACGTTCCCCAATAACTTTTACAGATCTTATAATTGTTTCGTTGGGAGAAGGGTATAATGTCCATGCTGTGCCATTGTACTCTAAAAGTCCGCCATTGTTGGCAAAATACATAAAATGATTCCTGTCCTGGCTAATCATCCAGTTTTGATTGCCTGCATTATAGATTCCTGTACTGTATTTAAGAATAGGAGGGAGGTCCTGTGAAAAAATATTCAGGTAAAAGAATAAAAAAGCTAAATCAGTAAATTTTTTATGCATGACTATAATACGGTTGCTGAGTACGAATATAGCTAAATTTTGATTGTGGGTTTAACCTATTCTCACAAGGTGGGTTTTGACGATAAACTTACACAATTATTAAGTAAATGTTAATTATCACCCTTTTTTCAACTTTAACAAAAAACGCACAATAAATCGGAAAGATATTGTGAGCAAAAGGATTACCAAAACTTCATTCTGCTTGTTATTGTTAAACTAATTTTAATTAACGGTTTCCTTAACATTAAGGTTTATAGTGCTTTTTAGATTTGCCCTTATTAACCTAAACATAAAGAAGCGATATGAAAAAGTTTAGAATTTTAGCCTGTACATTATTAGTAACAGGTTTTGGTTTAACGTCATGCAGCAGCGATGATGATAACGGAGATGTAAACAATGATGTAGAGATTGCAGGAACTTATAACCTTACATCGGTTATAACAGCAGAACCTACCGATTTTAACGATGACGGTTCATCTAACGAAAACCAAATGGAAGAATCTGACTGTTACAACAACAGCAGGATCGTACTTAACTCAGACAACAGTTTTGAGTACCAAAAAAACACAATAATTGTGAATGAGGATGACGGTACATCCGGATGTACTGAAGGCAGCTTTGGTGGTACATGGGAGCTTTTAAGCAGCTCAGGAAGTGATGCTATTATCAGGGCTACATATGAAAATAATAATGGTAACGATGTTACTATTAACCTGGTAAAAGAAGGTAACATAATTACATTTACCGATGCGTTTGCCTCTTATCCTGACAGGGATGATAACGGCGGAGCTGTATATGTAATTGGAACAGTAGAGTATGTGTTTGTAAAATAACCAGGATTGGTGTTTAATGAAGAAGGGATGCTTTAAGCATCCCTTTTTTTATACTATTTCTGCACTTAAACCCGCTTCGAGCAGTTGTGTGCATTGTGGTTTCAGTTCTTTAAATTCGCCTGTCTTTACAGTGCATTTTCCGTTATAGTGTACAATTAAAGAGCATTGTTCAGCCTGCTCTGCAGTATGCTCACAAACTCTTATAAGTGTATCAATTACATGGTCAAAGGTATTTACATTATCATTATACAATACAATCTCATTGTTAGCCGAAATGCCTTCCTCGACCAATACCTCTTCTAAAACTTTTTCCTTTGTACTCATATTCAAATGTTTATTCAGTTTGCTAATTTACATATTTTAAAGAAACCCAATTGTTCCTGCTTAGTTTTTTCACAAATTTCATACCTTTTTCAGTACACGATTCATCTATAGCCGGAATGTCTTCTTCATAAAAACCGCTTAGCAACAATATACCTCCTTCGTTAAGGCTGTCTTTATAATGCTGCATATCATTTAATAATATGTTGCGGTTTATGTTCGCTATAATAACATCATACTTTTTACCTTCAAGCAATGCAGCATCACCCTCATAAACTGTAATATTATGGCAGTTATTGCGCTCTGCATTCTCAATGGAGTTAAGGTAGCACCAGTTATCAATATCAATGGCATCAATAGGTTTGGCGCCTCTCATCTCTGCAAGTATGGCCAGTATGGCAGTACCACAACCCATATCAAGTGTTTTTTTATTGGTAACATCTGTCTCCAGAAGATGCTGTATCATCATAAAAGTGGTTTCATGATGCCCTGTGCCAAAACTCATTTTGGGTTCTATAACGATGTCATATTCAGCATCGGTCTTTGCATGAAAAGGCGCACGCACATAGCAGGTGTTATCTACCGCTATAGGTTCAAAGTTCTTTTCCCATTCCTCATTCCAGTTTACCTGCTCAATTTCCTCAAATGTATATTCAATTTTAAATTCGGGGGAATTAAGTATAAAAATGTCATCAAGTATATTTTCATCCCAGTATTGCTTTTGGATATAAGCAGAAAGCCCCTCTTCGGTTTCTATAAAGCTTTCAAAGGGAGTTTCACCCAGCTCTGCAAGCAGTATTTCAGTCCCTTGTTCTTTGGGTTGTATGGTAAAATGGTATCCTATATATATGTTTGACATAGTTTTATTTTTTTTGCAAAAGTAATAATAATTAAATCACAGGTATAATAAAACAGGCACCTAAAAGTGCCTGTAATTATCTTAAAAGTTTACCTGTGCCTGTATCCGTAGCAGGTTACCTTCCTGCTGATTATCCTGAAGGGCAAAATCTTCATAAGTCCTGTTTGAAATAGTGTACATAGTAACTAATTCAAAGTTTTTGCTAAACTGCCATTCAAGCCCAATTTCAAGTTCGTTTACCGCATAGCTTCTTGCATCCCTTTCATGTTTTTTACCGCCCCTGTAATAGTGATAACGTGTAAAGGGGAAGAAAAACATATCTTTATGCTGAATACGGTAGGTTAAAGTTGCATATCCACCTTCCACAGGCTTTACCATAATAGACTGTGTTTCTTTATCAAACTCAGGGCCTTCACCTATATTATATTCTGCCTGGATACCAAACGGCTTAGGGTACATTATAAATGATACTGCTGCACGCCTGTCCACATAACTCTGCTCTGCATTGGTAGTAACACCTTCACTAAGTTGTGAATCAAACATTACATATTCTCCTGTATAACCCTGTATACCCGGTTCTATAATCTGACTTCCTATTCTAAAGGGGTAGGATACCCTGGCAACAAGATGTGGCTCATCATTCATTTCCGGCTTGTTTGCTGTCTGGCCGTTAAAAACACCTATACCTACTACACCATAATCACCAGATCCTTTATAGTTTTCACGAACTACTTCTGAAAATAACTTTCTTACTTCCTTAGGCGCCCAGTAAAAGAAAACCCCTAAATCCCTTTCGTTTGCAAACGAGCTGTTTATACCATCGTTCCTGTCCAGTGGCAGCCTGTTTTGGCTTGACTGCATGTTTTCAAAACCATAAGGTATTTTACTTTGTCCTATACGTACACGGTATTCATTATCCTTATCAAAACCTATATCAAAATAAGCATCCCTTATCTGGCCAAAATGTAGGCCTTCACCGCTTGCAGAACTGGCAAAATCAGGTTGAAGGTAAAAATATACGTTTTTATATATCTGTCCTGAAAAAACTATACGGGCCCTTCTTAAAAAAAAGCCACCATCACCTCCCCATGATTTATCACACTGTTCGCAGCCCATATTTTCATTAGTTTCAAGTAGCCTGTTGTACCTTGCCTGTACATACCCTCTTATGCTGAATTTATCATACCATTTTTTTTCTTTTTCAACAGTTTTTGTTGTTTCGGTATCAGCAATTAGGGTATCCTTAGTTTGCTGAGCATTAGCTAAAGTTGATGTGGCGAGTAAAAGTAAATAGATAAGTTTCGTTCGTGCTTTCATTAAAAATTTATTTGCCCGCAAAATTATCCTGAATAATCTTTTATTATGTTAAGCTACGGTTAACAACCTGTGTACTTAACATTAAATTTACTTTTTAGAAATTTCCTGATTACAATAAATTAACATACTATATTAGGTCCTGGCATGACAGTAAGGAACTGCATTATTTTTCATAAATAAAATTATGTTTAACAATTTGTTTTTCAGTTATATATGTGTGTTTATGGTTTAGTGTAAACATAAGAAAAGCCCTGCTTTTCAGCAGAGCTTTCTATAAAAAAACACGAAACTACTTAACTGATACTTAACACTACTTAACTACCAGTTTTCTTACTATGCCTTCAGATGTTTTTACAATATAAATACCCGAAGCCATTTTTGTTGTATCTATTTTTAATGCCTGTTTTGCGGCATGTATCATTTTTCCGTTAAGGTCATAAACTTCTACATCAGCAGCACGGTTAAAGTAAGCTACACCGTTTGATGCCGGGTTAGGGAATACTACAAAGGTTTTTGGTTCTACAGTAAAATCCTCAGTGCTTAAGTTTGTAGCGTCAACTTCAAACATGCTTAACGTGCCACTTATCTCATTTGCTACTATAATATAGCTTTTACCGTCAGGGCTGTTTGCAGCATCAATAAATGTAATTCCTTCAGGGCCATGGTCACCTTCATAAGCGGTAAGGCTACGACTGTTTTTATAGTCAGTAAACTTTACATCAGCCGGATCAGTAACATCATATACCATAACACCGCCTACACGCTCAAGGCTGATAAAAGCAAATGTCCTTCCTTCAATCTGTGCAACTGTTACACCTTCCGGCTCAGGGCCTTTAGCACGGCTTCTGCCTTTAAATCCGTTCTCTTCACTATCAGAGTTAAACAGCGCACTAATAGAAGCATCTGCAGCAGTAAACATTTCAAAGTCGTCACCACTGTCAAATACAACCTCTTTAGTATCGGCATTAAAAATTGAGAAGGAACGTGTACCTACGCAGTAAATTTCTTCAAATTCCGCATCCGCATCAGTATTACCATTAAGGTTTGTAACCCTCATTCTTCCTGCATTATGGTTCATTTTAAGCATTGCAGCATGAGGGAATACTTCAGCATCCAGTGCATAGCCATTGTTCCCTACGGTTGTCCTTTCTTCAAAACCTGTATATTCTTTTTCGTCACCCTCGTTTGCTGTAATGATATAGTTTACACCGCCTACATTATAATTGGCAACGGCATCCGGAATGTAGTAAGCATTTATTGGCCAGTTGGCAATAAGCACCTCGCCATTTTCATCAGAAATATCAAAACCATTACCCGGCTGGCTCATATCTTTTGTGCCAAGTGCCCAAACATCGGCTATTGTATTTGTTTCAAGGTCAATTTCTGCAATGGCGTTATTTTCCTGTAACGTAACCCATGCTTTTTGAGAATCTGCACTTGTTGTAATATACTCCGGCTCAAAATCCTGAGACATAGTGCTTGCAGCATATAGTTTTCTAACGCCCGAAGCTGTAAGTTCTTCTTCCTGGTCATTATAATCTGTAAACAGTAATGTTGTTACATTAGCTTGTGTAAGGGTTTCAACACCTGCAGAAATATCTATAATACTTACAGAACCCTCAGGATCTATACTGTAGTTACTGTTTGGCTGGCCTTCGTTTGCAGTAAGTACTTTTGTGCCATCCGGGGTAAACGAGATATTATCAGGTAATGCTCCCACAGTTACCTGTGAAATAAATTCTCCCTCAACATCAAAAAATACCACGCTTCCGTCAAGGTGCTCTTCTTCGTTTGGTGAAGCTACCGCAACAATACCGTTGTGTACAGCTACGCTGGTAACACCACCATAAGAGTTCATATCTATAGACTCAATAACTGCCGGTGCAGTAGGGTCAGAAAAATCAATAATATCAAGGAAGCCCGCTACTGCGCTTGTAGTAAATAACCTTTGGCTGGCAGGATCATGTACCACAATTTCGCATGTACTCTCATTAGTCCCAGATGGGTCAAAGCTGCCTACATAGTCCAGTTCTATATTATGGTTAGGAGCTGGGGCAAGTCTGTCGTTATCTTTAATGTATACAGTTGCAAAAGTATCGCCTTCAATATTAATGCCTACAGGGTTCTCCAGGCTTAAAACAAAGTATTCTGCCTGCTGCTCTTCTGTAGTATCATCAATAATAGGAATTGTTATGGTTTGTGTAAGCGCGCTTGTTCCTGTAAAGTTTAGTGTTGTAGTTTCCAGTGTAAAGTCGTTGGCATCTGCAGTGCTGAACGGTGCAGGTTTTACAACTAAGTCTACAGAAGCGGTTGCAGGGCCTTCAAGGTTAAGCTGTAGGTTTAGAGTTCCTGCATCTTCATTTACAACAACAAATACCGACTCAAATGATATGATAGTGTTATATGTAAAACTGTAGATGTATTCACAAGCCATAACAATACCGTTTTCATCAGTTATACCGTTTACTGTAAGCTCATACTCTGTACCGGCTGTAAAAGCAGAAGCATAAGTAAGAGTAACTACGTTTCCGGCAACAGCAGCATTTGTTAGTCCTGCTATACCTGTATAGTTTGTAATTAATCCTGCGCTTACAGCATTTAGCTCATTATTAAATGTAAGCTCTATGGTTGTGTTGTTTATAACAGCAACACTTTGTACAGACGGCGAGCTTGGGAAATTCCATGTTGGCCATGTTTGTGCCGGAGTTCCTCCGCCTACACCTGTCCAGTTGGCAGGGTTAAGTATAGCAGCTTTAAGTGCTGCAGGAGTGCCTGCCTGTGTGCCGTTATAGTAAGCGTTTACCGTATTTCCTTCTATGTTGCCAGGGGCAGTACTAAGGTTTACAGCGCTTATACCATCGGTTAGGCCTGCAGGTATCATAGAAAGGCTTCCGCCGCAATCTGTATTTTCAGCAATCCATCCGTTAGAGGTAAGCGCTGTAATATAGTTTGGTGTAGCCGGGGTACCAGTATAAACAAGTACCTGGTCGCCGCCTGAGCTTAAGCCGAAATCTGCTCCTGTAACCGTACCTGTGCTCGCAACAAGGGCAGAAGTTTGTATTGATATTACAGAGCCTGCCGGTACACATGAGGTAGCTGTCCATACAATTGTATCAGGACATTGCGGCTGTGCATTAGTAGTATATTTAGAATCGGTCAGGTTGATAAAAGTACCCGGTGCAATATCCACAAAAGTTATCAGAGCAACTTCGTCTTCCGCATCAGAAGCGTTCATTCTGTAAGCTATAAAAGCCATATCGCCTGCGTTAAATTCTGTCTGAACGGAAATAGTGCTGAAAGTAACCGATTGTGTTTCTGTTATGGCATTACCACTCATATCCTCAACTGTGTCCGGAAGAAGGGCAAGGTAATATTGCTGACTGTTTAAAAGTGCAGCAGTAGGTATGATAGTAATAGTATTGTCTGCAAAAGTAGCATCAAAAGGAACTATAGCTCCGGATTCATTATCCAGACGAAGCTCTACCAATGCATCAACATTTGTATTATCAATTGCAGAATCATCAGCAAGCCTTATGCTCTCATTAAAAGCAATAGTAGGCTGTACTAGTATAGGAAGGTTAAAACTATTATTTGCCGGGCTTAAAACAGCAACCGGTGCTATGGTATCGCCGCCCCCTATAGTGTTTCCATGAGCAGTAAAGTTGTCAAAACGGTTGTTTCCGCCGTCACCGCCTGTACCTATTTCAAACTCTACTTTAAGCTTAAAGTTAGCGTTATTGTCAACCGCAGGGATGTCCGAAAGGTCTAATGTGGCAAGTGCAGGGTCGCCATTGTTTGGTATTACATTGCTTAAAGCGGTAAAAGTTATACCATCTGTAGAGTAAGACCAAACCTGCGTTCCGGCACCCGAACCTGAACGGCGTGTAGCAAATTTAATTACGATATTCTCATAACCTGTTGTAGGTAATGCAAATGTTAATGAACCACCTACAGGATCATTAAAACGAAGGTGTGCTCCCGACGGGTCGCCGTTTTGAGCATTAAGGTTCTCTACGTTAAAGTTTTGTCCTGTACCTCCGGCAAAGTCAATCTCGCTGGGCATAGTACCTGCAAAAGCAGTAATTGCAGCTCCTGTTACATAAGACAATGTGGGAGTTGTAATAGCTGTTACCGATGCATTGTCGTTAAAGTTCCAGTAATGTATAAGTGTAGGGGTAACAATTTGTGAAGCGTGAAGGGTAAAGTTATCAAAACGGTTATTTCCTACCGTTCCGCCTGTTCCCTGTTCAAACTCTACTTTAAGCTTAAAGTTGGCGTTATCGTCAGCGCCCTCTATGGCAGTAAGGTCCAGAGTAGCAAGAGCAGGGTTACCGTCGTTAGGCATTACATTAGTTAAAACAGTAAAAGTTGTACCGTCTGTAGAGTAAGACCAAACCTGGGTCCCGGCACCCGATCCTGAACGGCGCGTGGCAAAGTTTACCATTACATTTTCAAAACCCGTGGTTGGCAATGCAAATGTTAATGAGCCTCCTATCGGGTTATTAAAACGAAGGTGTGTGCCCGATGCGTCGCCATTTTGCGCATTAAGGTTCTCTACGTTAAAGTTTTGTCCTGTACCTCCTGCAAAATCAATTTCGCTTGGGTTGGTACCTGCAAATGCAGTTAAGGAAGCACCGGTAACAAAAGATTGCGACGGTGTTGTGATAGCGGCCTCAGAAGCATTGTCATTAAAATTCCAGTAATGTACAAGTGTCTGGGCTCCGGCAAACTGAACCAGCATGCAAAGCATAAAGGTAATCAGTCCTTTTTTGAAGTAGTTGTTTGACATATAGATATTTTTGGTGTTTAATTATGGTGCAAAAATCCGTGTCAGCGATTACTTCAATATTAATTGCGGAATAATGTATTATTAAGATATAACGATGTAGTATTTTATAAACGTAAATTTTTAGTGCGTAATTTAATATTAAAGTTAAGAGGTGTAAATCCCGGTATAAGAAAAAGTCGTAATTTAATGTGATGTAACTGAGAGTGGTAAATAAAAGTTAAACACCATTTAGGGAGTACATATTGTTTTTATCTTTAAACAAAAAAGCTATGCAGAAATTACTCACTTACATTCACTCCCTTACAGGTTTTTCACCTGAAAGCTGGGAAGCATTGCAGCCTGCACTTAGAAAAGTTACTTTTGAAGAAGGTGAATACCTGCTTAAAGAGGGCGATGTGTGCAGTTCCCTGTTTTTTATTTATGAAGGTGCTGTAAGAAGTTATTATGACACTGAAGGCACAGAAAATAATACTGCTTTTCATTTTGAAGGAGAAATAGCAACCAACATAACCAGTTTTGGTACCGGTGAAGCATCAAAATATTATATCCAGGCTATAGAGCCGGTAACAGTTATTGTTTTTGACAGGCAGAAATTATCTGAAATAGGCGATATTGTACCTCAAATAGCAATACTTGCAAAAAACTGCCTGCGTTATACTGCAGCGAAGCTGGAAGAATATGCAAGCCTGTTTACATTATATTCCCCAACTGAGCGATATAGCTATTTTGAACGTCATGAGCCGCATGTACTTCAAAGGGTGCCGCAAACACAGCTGGCATCATTTCTGGGGGTGGCAAGAAACACTTTTAACCGTATACGCAGCAGGAGGGTAGAGAACGTTTTATAAACTACCTGTAAATAAGAAACAAAAAAAGCGATAGTTTACTATCGCTTTTTTTATGTATGTGCCTGTTTATTATATAGCGCTTACAATTGCAAGAAAATCATCTGCCTTTAATGATGCGCCTCCTATTAGGCCGCCATCAACATCGGGCTTAGAGAAAATCTCACGGGCATTATCCGGCTTTACACTACCTCCATATAGTATAGAAGTATTTTCGGCAATGCCAAGGCCTATATTCTCACTTATAAGTGTTCTTATAAAATTGTGCACTTCCTGTGCCTGCTCCGGAGATGCAGTTTCACCTGTGCCTATAGCCCAAACAGGCTCATAAGCCAGTACAATATTTGCCCAGTCATTTTCACTTATATGGAAAAGGCCTTCCCTAAGCTGATTTTCAACTACTTTAAAATGATTTCCTGCCTGTCTGTCGGCAAGCTCTTCGCCAAAACAAAAGATAATAGTAAAATTATGTTTTAGTGCAGTATCTACCTTTTTAGACAGTATGCTGTTGGTTTCGCCAAAATAAGCCCTTCTTTCAGAATGCCCCAAAATAACGGTATTTACCTTAATGCTCTTTAGCATATCTGCAGATACCTCTCCTGTATAAGCTCCGTTTTCTGCCTGGTGCATGTTTTGTGCTGCTACAATTATGTTGCTTCCGTGCGTTTGCTTTACAGCTGCCTGAAGATTTACAAATGTAGGTGCTACAACAATTTTTGCAGTAGTACTTTTAGGTTTTTTACTTAAAATCTCATCCAGCAGCGCTTCTGTTTGTGCGCTGTCGTTATTCATTTTCCAGTTGCCTGCAACAATCTTTTTTCTCATTATTATTTCTTTTTTACAAGTCTTTGTAATGTTGATGTCAGTTTTTGATCGTCTGCCTCAATAGCTTTAAATAATGCTATATTACCGTTAGGGTCTACAATCATGTAACGGGGTATCCAGTCCAGTCTTATGGCATCGCTAAAACCGCCGCCTTTCCATTTAGAGGTTATAAGGTAGTGCTCTCCTACCACATGGTATTTTTCCCTTCCGTTCTTCCACGCATCTTCTGTTTTATCATAAGAAAGGAACAGGAATACAATGTCATCATTGTCTTTATACTGATGCTGCAGGGCATGTACCTTTGGCATACCCTTTATACAGTCCGGGCACCATGATGCCCAAACATCAATCACTATGGTTTTGCCTTCATATTGGGCAAGAATGTCCTTAAAAGCCATTTCTTTACCATCAATGGTTTTCATAGGTTCTTTTAAAGCTTCATCTGTAAAAGAAGTAGGGGCCTGTGCACATGAAACAAAGCTGAACAGTAATACAGGCAATAGCAGTAATTTTTTCATTTTTTAGAAGATTAGGATAATAAATTTATAATAACCCGGATAACAAA
>CAMPIZ010000012.1 GCA_946886675.1 uncultured Flavobacterium sp. | reverse complement strand
TCCATTTGTATGTTGCAGCGCTCATAAGGGCAAAAAATAAGTATAAACACAAAAAGAGAGGCTAATTAGCCTCTCTTTTCTCTTGCATCTGTTGTTGTCCCAAATTCAGATTACGCAGTTTCCTCTTTTATAAATTCGCCATTGCTTTTAAAATAAGCAGTAACTTCTTTTCCTTCTTTAGTTAATTCAAACTTGTAGTCAGAACCGTCAGCAGCCATATAGGCATTTACAAGTTCGTAGCCCTGATATTTGGCAACTGCACTTTTTAATACTTCCTGTGTAATAGCGCCCTGATCTACTTTTTTATATTCTTTCTCCTGTTCCTGTACACTAATATTTGTGTTGTTTATGGTGTTTAGTGTTGTTGCTCCGGCAGAAAGTGCCAAAGCTAATGTTGCTGTTAAAAATAAATTTTTCATACTTAAAGTCTTAAAGTTTATGTTTTGACCTAAGTAATGAAATTATAGTGCCTAAAATATTAATGTATTGATAATTAGTGTTTTAATGTTTTTTAGACTTGTTTTAAATTGTAGAATGCAATTAAAACAGTGTGGAATTTCTACAAAAGTCATTTGATTTTATATAATTAAATAAAATCTAAAACCACTGTAAATCAAAAAAACCACTGAGATTCTCAGTGGTTTTTTTGTGATCGCGACAGGATTCGAACCTGTGACCGCCTGCTTAGAAGGCAGGTGCTCTATCCAGCTGAGCTACGCGACCTGAGTTTGTGTTAGTCTTTTCGTCGGGGTGGCAGGATTCGAACCTGCGACCTCCTGGTCCCAAACCAGGCGCGATGACCGGGCTACGCTACACCCCGAAAAGAAGCGGAGAGACAGGGATTCGAACCCTGGCGACGGTTGCCCGCCGACAGATTAGCAATCTGCTCCGTTACCACTCCGGCACCTCTCCTTTCTGCTCAAGGCTTATAGCCTTTTTTGCGGTTGCAAATGTAGCTTTTGATTCTTTTATCTGCAACTATTTTTAAAGGTTTTTTTTAATTTTCTCAAAACATTCAGTTAAACTGTTTAACAGTCAACCCTATAGCAAATACGGCTAAATACAGTATTTATTTAATGCACTTTAAATTATCCATAAAATAGCGCTCGGGCGTATAGGTTTTTGCCATGGTTTCCGATTGCAGCGTGCTTTTTACTGGGTAGTCTACCATTTCACCATTGTACTTAACCCTCATAAAAGTAATGGGCGACTGCTCTAAATTTTCCAGTGAGCCTTTTGTAAAAGCAAACATGCCGGAAAGCATTCTCAGGTTTTTGTTTTCATTACTGTCATACACCAGTCCCGAACAGTTATCTTCCGTAACAGATATAAGCGTCGCTATTTTACCGTTTGCCAGCTGTAGGTGTATGCGTGAATTTTTATCCAAGCAGTAAACCTTAGGGAAATCGTTGCTTTTAGCAAGCAGCTGAAAATTAAGGATTGGGATTCCCTCATGGTTAGACAGGGAAAAAAATATAAAGCTGGAAGTACCTGCAAATACTTTTTCGTACATCAGGTAATCCACTGTAGACTTTATTTCTCCCGTATCGGTAGTTATTACAGAATATTCACACTCTTCCTGGGCTTTTGTAACAAAACCCGTAAGCAATAAGGTAAGTAAAAGTACTTTTTTCATTTTTAGCAGATATGGCTGCCAAATATAAACAAAATGCATGGCATTGCACGGCAGCATTAGTTTTTGTATTTTCAGGTTTTTAAAAATCAGGTATTATGAACAAGCAGGCCTATTTTCTGCCATTTATAGCAGTTGGTGCATTTGCATCATTGGTATTTTGTAAGGAAAAAACATCTTACAGCAACATTGATCCGGTAAATGATGTACAGGAACGTTCGGCAGCACAAAATTATTCCGATTATTGTGCCTCATGTCATGGCGAAAAAATGGACATGTTTGTGGACAGGAACTGGAAACATGGCAGTGAGCTAAATGATTTAATTCATGGTATAAAGAATGGTTACCCAAATGAGGGTATGCCTGCTTTTAAAGAAACGTTTACAGATAAAGAGGTGAAAGAGCTGGCACAGTATATACTTACAGGTATTAAAAACGTAGAACAGTATGATTTTGATCAAACTCCCGAATCTGACATATATAAAAGCGATAAACTTAAGGTAAAGGCTGAGATTGTTGCCGATGGTATTGATGTGCCCTGGGGTATTGCTTTTCTTCCTGATGGGGATTTACTGGTGACGGACAGGAGTGGGGAAATGTACCGTGTGCACAACAGGCAGAAACAACTGATAAGCGGTGTGCCCAATGTGGTTGCACAGGGGCAGGGCGGCCTTATGGATGTAATAATCCATCCTGATTTTAAACAAAACAGGCTTATCTATTTCTCATATTCCAAAGGGAAAAAAGAGATGGGCAAAACACTGGCTACTACAGCAGTTATGCGTGCTAAGCTGGAAGATAATAGACTTAGCGGACAGGAAATAATTTTTGAAGCACTCCCTTATTCGCCTACACGCCACCATTATGGCAGCAGGCTGGTATTTGATAGCGGTTACCTGTATATATCAGTTGGAGAAAGAGGTAACGAAAATCAAAATCCGCAAAGCCTAGGGGATAACCAATTGGGTAAAATTCACCGTATTTATCCTGACGGAAGTATTCCTGATGATAACCCCTTTAAAGATACTGAAGGGCAGCCAAGTACCTTATACTGCTACGGCAACCGAAATCCGCAAAGTCTTGCCATAAACCCTGCTACAGGAGAACTATGGGAAACTGAACACGGGCCTCGCGGGGGTGACGAGATAAATATAATAACCCCAGGCAGTAACTATGGCTGGCCAAAGGTGAGCTATGGCATTAATTACAATGGTACTGTTATTACCAGTAAAACCACAGCACCCGGGTTTACAGACCCAATACACTACTGGATACCCTCTATAGCACCCAGTGGAATGGCATTTGTAACCAGTGATATATACAAACCATGGAAAGGCACTCTGCTGGTTGGCTCGCTTAGATTCATGTATCTAAACCTGTGTTATCTGGATGGCAATAAAGTTACCGGTGAAGAAAAGTTACTTAAGAATATTGGCCGGGTACGCGATGTAAAGCAGGGGCCGGACGGTTATATTTATGTTGGGGTAGAGGGTAAAGGAGTTGTTAGGCTTGTTCCTCAGTAATCAGGCTTTTGTGCTTAAAAGCATTATTTTATTATTGTCTTTATCTGTGGTAAAAAAAGCATAGGTATCACCGCCTTCTTTTATTTTCCATTTTTTGCGAAGTTCATCTACAGAAACCGGAAAATTACGCACGGTGATGTTCATCTTTTTGCCTTCAGCATATTTTTTCATTTCAGGCTTACTGTATGAAAGGATTTCATTAATAATGAAACTCCTTCCTGGAAAATTGATAAGCGAATCTGAAGTATAAAGTTGTGAATGCTTGTGAAGTTTGAAAAGATTAAAGGTATTGGCAACCGCATTGAATGCCCCTGATTTCATTATGGCGCTATTAGGTTCATAAAGGTATTTTTGTGGGAGGACATAGTTTACGGTTTCATCGTCTTGTAACTTAGTACTAAACACTTCCGGTTCTCCCTCTTTAGAAAGGTTTACCGCATAAACCAATGGTTGGCCCGTAAAACCTTTCTCCAGTTTCCACAGCAGTTCTTTAACCTCATTATTAAGCGCTACAATGTAAATCTCTTTTACAAAGTGCAATTCGTCTAATCCGGCTGAAATATCCAATAAAGGAGCCGTTTTTATAAGAATATTATCAGTGTATTCAAAATAAACATCCAGAAGCCCGGGTACATTTGGCAGGCAGTCTTTTAGCATGAATACCTTGCCTTTTGCATCGTTACGGCGGGCAGGGTCTATGTAAATCCAGTCCCATCCTGTTCCCAATGATTTTAGAATATCAAGGCTGTCGCCGGCATGGCATTTAATATTCTTTTTTTTGAGTATTTTAAAATTATGGGCGGCAATAGCAGATAGCTCCTTATTCATTTCGCAATGCGCTACTTCATCAATATTAGCGGCAAAATAATAATCATCCACACCAAAACCACCTGTAAGGTCGATCAGGCTTTTGCCAAAAACCAATGAGGCCTTATATTGTGCTGTAACTTCTGAAGAGGTTTGCTCTACCGATATTTTTGAAGGGTAGATAATGCCTTCTGCCTTAAACCATGTGGGTAGCTTGTCTTTAGCCTTATCCCTTGCAGCAATCTGGTTAAGTATGTCTGTCCACGCAACATCCGGGAAAGGGTTTTTCTGCAATGCCAGGTGTGTTATGCTGGTGCCTGCATTGCTGCGGATAAACTTTTGTATTTCAGGATTGGTAATGGTAACAGGCAATGTTATAGGTCTTTCGTTAGTATTTTCACCACTGGGTTTTGCGGAAAAAACTCTTTGGCTACCACTTTAATTGTAGTGTAAACCGGAACAGCTATAATCATTCCGAGTACTCCAAACACAAAACCACTCGCCAAAATTACTATAAATATTTCCAACGGATGCGAGTTTACACTGTTGGAAAATATTAGCGGCGTGCTCACATTATTGTCTATTATCTGGGCTATACTGTAGCCTATAACCACATATATGGTTGTAGAAATCATATCACCCTGGGTTTCCGGCCCTATATGGCCAAGCAGGGTAAGTATAATAACCAGTACTGTTGCAATAAGCGGCCCTATGTATGGAATAATATTAAGCAAAGCTGTAATAAATGCTATTATAAACGCATTTTCCACACCAAATATTAGTAATACTATGAGGTATAAAACAAACAAAATGCTCATTTGCAGTATAAGCCCAATAAAATATCGGCTAAGCAAGTGATTTACTTTCTTTAGGGAATGGATAATTTTTTCCTCGTGCTCGTCCGGAAGTATTTTGCGAAAGCTTTTTGTAAACAATTCGTTGTCTTTAAGAAAGAAAAACGATATGAATAGCACCGAAGCCAGCCCTACACCAAATCCGCTTAGTATTCCCAATAGTGAATTAATAAAATTTGGTATAAATTTAAAGTTAATGCTTGAGCTTATATCAGCCTCTTTCATAAGCTTGTTGGTATCGATATTATGATCGGAAAAATAGCTTTTAATGCGGTCTGTAAGATTTACAAGATCCTGCTCCAGCTGTGCTGTGTTAAGTAACGAGAGGTTTTCGCTCTGGCTTATTATAAGCGGTACAAATAGCATAATAAACCCTATAAGCAGTAACAATAGCAAGGCGAGGGTAGTAATAACCGCCAGCGTATGCCTGAACTTTAGTTTGTTTTCCAAAAAATGGATAATAGGCGAAGCTATAAGCGCTACAATAAGCGCAATAAAAAGATAGATAAGAACAGCCTGTATTTTATATAAAAAAAGCAAAAGCAAAAAAATGGCTGCCAGTGTTAAGGTAGCTCTTACAATGCCGTTTGCTATAATTTTTGAAGTGATCATGGTGTGTTTGTTTTTACTTACCCGAATGTAAGAAAAAAACGCAGATTAACCTGTATTATAAGGAAAATTTTGAGGTAATATCATACAGGGCAATTCCCGTAGCCTGTACTACGTTCATGCTGCTGTTTGTGCCAAACATTTCTATATGTACTGTTTGATGGGCAATATCCAGAAACTCTTTGCTTATACCGGAAACCTCACTACCGGCAATAAGCACAATGTGTTTATCTGAAGGAAATATAGCCGATTTAAGCGGAATACTGTTATCAGTAATTTCAAGAGCTATTATATGGTAATTACTTTCTTCAAGCCATTTTACCACATCTTCCGTTTTCTCCATAATACGGTGTGGCACCATGAGGTGGGTACTTCGGGAAGTGCGGTTTATTTTACGGGGGGTAAGAGCTATGCCCTCGCCTGTAAAAACAATTTCTGATACGCCAAAGGCTTCACAAATACGGAACAGGGAACCTATATTGGGCTGATACACTATATTATCGCAAACCAGTGTAACAGGAAATGTATGCTTTTTAAAAAAAGATTCGTTATGCGTGAGCTGCGACATTAATAATTAAAAGCGTAGTTAACAATATTGGCACCCATTTTAAGCGCTTTTTCCCTTACGTCTTTTGGGTCGTTGTGTACTTCGGCATCTTCCCATCCATCACCCAGGTCGGTTTCTACAGTGTAAAGGCAAACCAGCCTGCCCTCTATAAAAATACCAAAAGCCTGTGGCTGTTTGTTATCATGCTCATGTATTTTAGGCATTCCTTTCGGGAAAGCAAAAGGCCCTTTAAATATTTCGTGAGAAAAAGGTATAGGGGTTAACTCCTTATCAGGAAAAACGCGTTTCAGTTCTCTGCGTATGTACTGGTCCATACCATAATTATCGTCTATATGCAGAAAGCCGCCGGAAGTAAGATAATTACGCAGATTGGTAATATCACTGTCGCTAAAAACAACATTACCATGCCCTGTCATGTGTACAAACGGATAGGAAAACAAATCGGGGCTGGAAGGCTCTACCGTTGCTATTTTTGTACTTATTTTAGTATTGATGCTCTGGTTGCAGAATTTAGCCAGGTTAGGTACCGATGTGGGGTTACCATACCAGTCGCCCCCACCGGAATATTTTAAAACCGCAATTTCCTGCGCCATTAGCAGGGCAGGGGAAAGTAAAAGCAGTGTAAGTAGTTTTTTCATTGTATAATGAAGTTTAAAGTGTAAAGATAGGAAAAAGGAGAGATTAGTAGCAGAGTTGATAATAGCTGGATTGCCGCGCTTCATTTTATTACGCTTGCAATGACATGCTGTGTGTCTTGTTAGTTTACTACCTTAAAATCTTCTCAATGGCTTTACCTTTAGCCAGTTCGTCTATCAGCTTGTCTAAATAGCGTATCTGCTGCATTAAGGGCTCCTTAATATCCTCTACACGATAACCGCAAATTACGCCTTTAATTTTTGAAGCATTGGGGTGAATTGTTGCGTGGGTAAAAAAGTCCTCAAAGTTTGTTTTGTTATCCAGATGGTGCTGTAGGGTTTTTGCATCATAGCCGGTAAGCCAGTGGATAATATGGTCCACTTCTTCTTTGGTGCGTCCTTTTTTCTCGGCTTTAGTCAGGTAGTGCGGATACACACCCGCAAACGACATTTTGAGTATCCTTTCGTAGTTCTTATCGGTCATTTTTTTGATGATTGATTATGGCTAAGATACAAAAAGTAGATTTATTCCTCATTTACAAAAGCGACACTATGTGCTGCTACTACAGCAGCAGTTTCGGTACGCAGACGGGTATTGCCAAGCGATACGGGAATGTACCCTTTACTTAAGGCCAGTTGAATTTCTTTTGGCGAAAAGTCGCCCTCGGGGCCTATAAGTATGGTTATTTTTTCTTTAGGCTTAATTTCGTTTTTCAGCAGTTTTTTATCAGTTTCCTCGCAGTGCGCTATAAACAGCGTGCCATCCTTCTGTTGGTTTATAAAGTCTTTGTAAGGCATAGCCTCATTAAGCTTTGGCATATAGTGCTGCACTGATTGTTTCATGGCGCTTTGCAGTATTTTTTCAAACCTGTCGGTTTTTATATTTGTACGCTCACTGTGTTCACAAATTACAGGGGTAATTTCGTGAATGCCAATTTCTGTCGCTTTTTCAAGAAACCATTCATAGCGGTCGTTCATTTTGGTAGGGGCCACTGCTAAATGGAGATAATAGGGCATAGGCTTAAAAAAATCGGTCTTTATAATTTTAACCTCACATTTTTTTTCGTTTGCAAAAGTAACTTCGGCAGTAAACAGTATGCCTTTACCATTGGTAATGTTTACGGTATCACCTTCTTTTTTGCGAAGCACTTTTACAATATGCCTGCTCTCATCTTTATCAAAAGTAAAAGAAGCATTATTGGCTTTTAAATGTGGGTTATAAAACAACTGCATAATTATAGTTCTATTCTTGCCTTAGATACTACCGTAGCATCATTAAACTCGTTCTTTAAAAACTTATGATAACCTACAATGCCTATCATAGCAGCATTATCTGTAGTGTATTCAAATTTAGGGATATAGGTTTTCCAGCCGTATTTTTTTTCGGCTTCCTTCAGTACCCTGCGTATTCCGCTGTTTGCCGAAACACCACCGCCAATGGCTACCCGGTTTATGCCTGTTTCCTTTACAGCCAGCTTTATTTTGTCCATCAGGATATTTATAATAGTATGCTGAATGGAAGCGCAAATGTCCTGTAGATTTTCCTCAACAAACTTGGGATTTTCCGCAACCTGTTTCTGTACAAAATAAAGAATTTGTGTTTTAAGTCCGCTAAAGCTAAAATCCAGCCCCGGTACTTTTGGTTTGGTAAAGGCAAAAGCTTTCGGATTCCCTTCCTGGGCATATTTATCTATTAAAGGCCCACCCGGATAAGGAAGCCCCAGTATCTTTGCGCTTTTATCAAAAGCTTCGCCCACGGCATCATCGGTAGTTTCACCTATAACTTCCATAGTAAAGTAATCGGTAACTTTTACAATTTGCGTATGCCCGCCACTTATGGTCATTGCCAGAAAAGGAAACTCAGGTTTATCATAACCTTCTTCATCAATAAAATGGGCAAGTATATGTGCCTGCATGTGGTTTACGGCTATAAGCGGAATATTAAGCGCCATAGCCAGCGATTTAGCAAATGAACTCCCTACAAGAAGAGACCCCATAAGCCCCGGGCCCTGAGTAAATGCCACTGCGCTTAGCTGCCCGCGTTTTACTCCGGCTTTATTAAGGGCTACATCTATTACCGGTACAATATTTTGCTGGTGTGCCCTGGAAGCAAGCTCCGGCACCACCCCGCCATATTCTTCGTGAACAGACTGCCGGGCCACAACATTACTAAGTACTTTATCGTTTTTAAGTACAGCGGCTGCAGTGTCGTCGCAAGAGCTTTCTATGGCTAATATGTATATGAGGTTTTCCTGCATAATTTAGGCACGAAATTTGAATTACAAAATTGGGTTAAAGCGATTTTAACAACTGGCAAAAATTCCTACTTTTGTCTATTGATTGCCCAAACCTTTTCAAAAGGCAAAATTAAAACAAATAGCAGTATCAAAAAATTTAAAAAAATACTTATTCGCACCCTAATAGGACTTATCCTGTTTTTGCTGCTGCTGGCCATTGCGCTGTCACTGCCTTTTGTACAAACGCAAATAGCGCGTATAGCTACCAATAAGCTTAATGAAGACTTTGGCACAAACATTAATATAGACAAAGTTGCCATTACCGTTTTTGGAAGTGTAAAGCTTAAGGGTGTACTTATCCTGGATCACCATAACGATACACTTGTTTCGGCAAAACGCCTGCAGACAAACGTTTTGAGTTTCCGCAATATTGCCAACAGCAACCTTCAGTTTGGCTCTATTAAAGCAGACGCGCTTAACTTTCATATGAAAACCTATAAAGGAGAGGCCACCTCTAACCTTGATGTTTTTGTAAAATCTTTCGACAACGGCAAACCGGGTTCCGGTAAATTCAGGCTGCGCTCAAAAAGCATTACTGTAGAAAATGGCAGGTTCCGGCTAACCAACGAAAATACCACAACACCAAAAGCACTAGACTTTAAACAGCTTAACGGCTATCTAAAGGATTTTTATATCAAGGGGAGTGATATCTCGGCTAATATTCAAAAGCTTTCATTACTGGATCACAGGGGGCTTTTTGTGAAAAACCTAAAAGCCGGATTTACTTATACTAAAACAAACATTAAACTGGAAGAGCTGGAGCTGGTTACGGCAGAATCTGCTCTTAAAGGGGCTGTAACACTTACCTACACCCGTGAGCAGATGCGCGACTTTCTTAACCAGGTAGATTTTGATTTTAAGATAGATAGGGCTAACGTATCATCAAACGAGCTTAATTATTTTTATAACGAATTTGGTAAAAATCAAAAATTCTATCTTTCCACAACTTTAAAGGGCCCGCTTAATAACTTTATACTTTATGACCTTAAGCTGCTGGACGCACGCCAGTCGGAAATTATTGGAACGGTAAACTTCAGGAGCCTGTTTAATAAAAACGGCCCCGGGTTTTATATGAATGGTGATTTTGACAGAATTACATCCAACTATAATAATTTAAGAAATATAATGCCCAGAATACTGGGCAAAAGCCTTCCTGAAGTTTTAGAAAAGCTGGGTGTGGTAAACCTTATGGGTAATGTGGTGCTAACGAAAACAGACCTAACCACAAACCTGCATATGATCTCGCAGTTGGGAGAGGCCAGAACAGATATTTCTATAAAAGACTTTAATAAACCCGATGAGGCGGCGTACACTGGTGTTATAGACCTTGAGAATTTTAACCTGGGTCAGCTTACGGGACAAAAAAACTTAAAAAATGCTACTGCCCACCTTGAGGTAGAGGGACGCGGATTTAACCAAAAATCGCTTAATACCATTGTAAAAGGCGATATAAAGCAATTAGGCTTTAATGGGTATAATTACAGGAATGTTGCTATAAACGGCCGTATGAAATGGCCTTACTTTAAAGGTACTGTAGACAGTAACGATCCTAACCTGAGGATGTCGTTTAACGGCCTAGTGGATATGGGTAAAAAGCATAAGGAGTATGATTTTCATGCTGTTGTTGATTATGCTGACCTAGCAAAGCTTAACCTGGTTAAACAGGATTCCATAGCTATTTTTAAAGGCGACTTTACACTAGCTGCACAGGGTAATAATTTTGACGACATGGCGGGTAAGCTGGAGGTGTCTCAGCTTTCTTATCAAAATAACAGCGGGAATCACTATTTTACAGATTTCTTTGTAGAATCTACATTTGATAACGAAGGCGTTAGAACGGTTTCTATAAACTCTACCGATATTATTGAAGGAAGAGTGAGAGGTAAGTTTAAAACAGCCGAACTGCCAAAACTGGTACAAAATGCTTTAGGAAGTCTGTATGCAAACTATTCACCACATAAGGTTGAAAAAGGACAGCATCTTACTTTTAACTTTACCATATACGATAAAATTGTGGGCATATTCCTGCCCGGGTTGAGTATAGGGGAAGACACACAAGTGCGTGGCAGGATTAATGCCGATGAAGGAGATTTCAGGCTGTCCTTCGATTCTCCGGAAATACAGGCGTTTGGAAATTCTTTCAGCAACATTAGCCTGGATGTAGACAATAAAAACCCACTGTATAATACTTATATACAGGTAGACAGTATGAGGGTTAAAAAATATAAAGTGTCCGATTTCAGCCTCATCAACATTACCCAAAACGATACCCTGTATGTAAGGACAGAATTTAAGGGTGGCAGCAAGGATCAGGATTTCTTTAACCTTAACCTTTATCATACTATAGACGAAGAAAACAAATCGGTAGTAGGACTTAAAAAATCTGAAATCAATTTTAAAGACTATTTGTGGTACCTTAATGAAAATGACAACAGGGACAATAAGATTGTATTTAATAAAAAACTTACCGACTTTACAATTGACAAAATATCACTTTCGCATAATGACCAGAAGGTGGAACTTGAAGGCGTGCTTAGAGATTCTACGTATAAAGATTTGAGCCTTAAGTTTGATGATGTAGAGTTAAACAAAGTTACTCCAAGCCTTGACAGCCTTAATTTTGGAGGGAAGGTTAATGGCAAGGTAACCTTTAAGCAGGATAAAAACCAGTATGAACCAGAAGCAGGTATTACAATAGACGGATTGTCATTAAATGATCATTTATTGGGAGACTTAAGACTGGATGTTTATGGCGATAATTCTTTAAGGAACTTTAAAGTGAATACTTCCATCGTTAAAGGATATGAGGAAACCTTTTTTACAATAGGTAATCTTAGTGTGGTAAACAAACAAACAATGCTTGAGCTGGATGCAGGCTTTACCAATTTTGACCTTAGTCCGCTGGAAACCTTCCTTAGCTCGGTCTTTCCGGATATAAGGGGGCTTGCGTCCGGGCGTGCCACTATTGCGGGGCCTGCCAACGAGCCTAAGATCGATGGACGTCTTTATATAAAAGACGGCGGACTTAAAGTGGGGTACCTGAACACTGATTATAATTTTGAACAGAATGCTTTTGTAGATCTTACAGAACACAGCCTGTATTTCAGGCCTATGGAGCTTATAGATACTAAATACAATACCAAAGCTACACTGGAGGGGACAGTTAGCCATAATTATTTTAAAGACTGGGCACTGGATCTCGGGATTAAAACAAACAGGGTACTGGTGCTGGATACGGAAGATACAGATGACGCCCTGTTTTATGGTACTGCATTTATAAATGGTACTGCCAATGTAAACGGCCCCACAAACAGCCTTGTTATTACTGTAAATGCAGAATCGGAAGAAGGCACTAACATTAAAATACCAATAGGCAATACGGGCGGTATAGGTACAAATCCTTATATACGTTTCCTTAGCCCGGAAGAAAAGAAGAACAGGGAGCTGGGAATTTATACTGAAACAAAAACGTATAACGGTATCGAAATGGACTTTGATTTTGATATCACTACCGATGCATTACTGGAAATAATTATAGATAAAAATACCGGGCACAGCCTTTCGGCAAGGGGTAACGGTACGCTGTTACTGGATATTAATACGCTGGGTAAATTTAATATGTTTGGAGACTTTTCTGTAGTAGAGGGTATTTATAACTTTAAATATGGAGGACTACTGGATAAAAGGTTTGTTGCAAAACCGGGCGGTACTATAGTATGGGAAGGAGACCCAACAAGGGCAAGGCTAAATATAGAAGCAGTTTATAAAACACAGGCAAACCCATCAGTACTGTTGGAAAATCCTGCTTTCAGGCGAAATATACCTGTTGAGGTAAGTATATTGCTTACAGGTAATATATTGAGCTTTGAGCCTGATTTCAGCATTAACTTTCCAACAGTAAGTTCCGTTATGAAATCGGATCTTGACTATAGGTTAAGTGATCCCAATACACGGCAAAACCAGGCACTGGCACTGTTAGCAACAGGTAGCTTTATAAGCCCTAACAGTGTAAACCCTTATGGAGCATTTGTAGAAAGGGCAAACAGCCTGTTTAACGACCTTATTTCTGATGAAGACGGTAAAGTTGATGTAGGCTTAAACTATGTACAGGCGGAAAGAAACCCTTATGTTGAAACCAACTCGCAGATTGGGGTAACCCTTTCTTCGGAAATTAATGACAGGATAACCATAAACGGGCAGCTGGGTGTACCAGTGGGTGGTGTAAACGAATCGGTTATTGTTGGTAACGTAGAGATTCAGTACCGTATGAACGATGACGGTTCCTTAAAATCGAGGGTATTCAACCGTGAAAACGATATTAATTTCCTTGGAGAGGGTATAGGTTATACACAGGGTGTAGGTGTAACATACACGGTGGGCTTTAATACTTTTAGTGAGCTATGGAAAAAGATCTTCAGCAAGATAGATAAAGAGGCTGCAGAGAACAATAATAACAGCGATATACCTGATAGTGAATTTTCTCCTGAGTATATTAAATTTATGGAAAACAGGAATAAGAAAAAAAAGGATAATGAAGAAGAGGAGCCTGAA
>CAMPIZ010000011.1 GCA_946886675.1 uncultured Flavobacterium sp. | reverse complement strand
ATACTTTTTAATAAACAAGGCACAAATATTGTGCCTTGTTTATTAACGGATAACGTGATACTGTTATTGTTTTTTATCCTCAGGTTGTAATGCTGGTGGTTCAAAACCTTTAACAATAATATCTCTCTGAGGGAATGGTATTTCTATACCTTCTTTATCAAATTCTATTTTCACCTGTTCCTGAATATCGCTAAGCATTTGCCAGAAATCTTCGTTTGTTGCCCAAACCAGCAGTTGGAAATTTACTGAGTTATCCGCAAGAGCTTTTATACGGATAATAGGTGCAGGCTCATTTAATATTTTTGTTTCAGCTTCAACAATTCTATGCAACACGTCCTTTACATGCCTAACATCACTTCCATAAGCCGCACCTACAATAATCTCTGCACGGCGCGTTGGTTCCTTAGAATAGTTTGTAATATTACCATTAGACAATGCGCCATTTGGTATATAGATTACCTGATTATTTGGCGTATTTAGCCTTGTGGCAAATATTTGTATTTCCTGTACCGTACCTCCTTCTCCTTGTGCTTCTATATAGTCTCCTACGCGGAAAGGCTTAAATATTATAATAAGCAGCCCTCCGGCAAAGTTGGAAAGAGACCCTTGTAATGAAAGGCCTATGGCTAAACCTGCCGCACCCAGTATAGCAACAAATGAAGATGTTTCTATACCTAATCGTGCAATTACCATTACAAAGAGCATGACTCTTAATACCCAGGTAAGTATGTCCATAAGGAATTTTACCGCGGTAGCGTCCATATCCCTTTTTTTCATTATCCTGTTTACAATAAACCGAATAAAGCGTATGGCCAGGATACCAACTATAAGTATGCCTATTGCATATAATACATTTGGAACATTTGTTATTAAAACTTCTAAAAACCAGTCAAGGTAATAATCAAAATCTTTCATGTAAATTATAATTTTAGATTGCTTAAAGTTTCTTGTGTTGAAGAGTTGGGCAAATCGCAGGCCCTGTTCTTACAAATATAAAAAAGGGTATTATCTTTAACAAAGCGCCCTTTTAAGAAAGGTATTTCACTATTGCCGGTACTGCCTGCAGTTATAACATGTGGCAGGTATACTTCATTTATCTTTTTAATTTCTTCCTGAGCATCAGTTCCGCAAACTGCCAGTTCTTTATTGCTGTCTGAAAGCTCGAGCCACAGGTTAAGCCAGTTTGAAAAAGCAGAAGGATAATCAAGATTTGGTATTATGTTATAGAGCATTTGCAGGGCAACCTTTTCATAATAGCCATTGTCAAATAGTATACTTAATTTATACAGGTTATTTGCCATGACCGAATTAGATGCCGGTATCACATTATCCTCGGTTTCATAATGCGGTGCAATAAGCTGTTCTTCTCTGGAGGATGTGTAAGTAAAAAACTGACTTTGTTCGTCATAAAAATTTTCCAAAGCATAATCGGTAAGCTGTTTGGCATAGTATAGCCATTTCTCATCAAGTGTAGCCTGATAGTAAGCAAGAAAGGCATCTGCTGTTATGGCATAATCCTCAAGAAAGCCCTGAATTTTAGCCTTTCCATCTTTGTATGTCCGCCATAGGTGCCCATCGCTGTGCCAAAGATGTTCTGTAATGAATAAAGCATTCTTTCGGGCAGCATCAAGATAAATTTCCTCACCAAGAGCTTTATAAGCATCTACATATCCTTTTAGCATTAATGCATTCCAAGAGGTAAGTGTTTTGTCATCCAGTCCGGGCTTTATTCTCTTTTCCCGTTCTTCAAATAAAATTTCTTCCCATTGTATCTTTTTATCCGCCAGTTCCTGTTCTGTAAGATTAAATTTTTCAGCTATTTCCTTAAGGGGTTGGGTTTGTATAAGCACATAATTGCCATTTTCCCAAAAACCAAATTCGTTTATGTTAAAAACAACCGAGAAAATATCAAAGTCTTTACCTATAAGTTCTTTTAATCTGTCTTTTTTCCATACATAAAAAGCCCCTTCTTCCTTATGGCCGTTTTCGTCTGCGCTGTCAGCATCAAGTGCGCTGAAAAAAGCTCCGTTTTGTGCTGTAAGCTCACGATTAATAAAGTGATGTATTTTTTCTATTACCTCCTTGTATAATGGATTTTTAGTCCTTTTGTAAGCCTGTGCATACAAACTCATAAGCTGACCGTTGTCATACAGCATTTTTTCAAAATGAGGCACATGCCATTCCATATCTACAGAGTAACGTGCAAAACCACCCTCTACAGTATCAAAGAGGCCGCCATATGCCATACGTGTAAGGGTGAGGTCTACAAAATCGATTAATTCCTGAGACTGCACCTGATAGCCATATCGTTGCAAAAACAAATAATTATTAGGCATCATAAACTTTGGGGCACGTGCGTAGCCGCCATAATCCCAGTCAAAGCTTTTAGCCCATTTTTCCACAATAGGTTTAATGTTATTAGGGTCGGGTATGTATCCGGTTTCATTTATGTTTATTAGTCCTGTAACTTTAAGTCCTTCATGCAGCTTTTCGGCATATTCAGTAACTTTCTCAGGGTTTGAAGCATAGAGCTCATGCAATTGTTTAAGAGAAGCTATCCAATTGTTTTTTCTAAAATAAGTACCTCCCCAAACCGGCCTGCCATCGGGCAATAATACAACATTCATGGGCCAGCCTCCCTGCCCGGCCATAATCTGAACGGCTTTCATATATATTGCGTCAACATCGGGTCGTTCTTCACGATCTACTTTTATAGAAATAAAATGTTTATTCATTACCTCTGCTACTTCTGTGTCTTCAAAGCTTTCATGTTCCATCACATGACACCAGTGGCAGGCAGAATAGCCAACACTTAATATTATAAGTTTATTTTCTTCACGTGCTTTTGCCAGAGATTGCCCATTCCAGGCTTTCCAATGGATAGGATTGGCTGCGTGTTGAAGTAAATAAGGGCTGGATTCAAAATGAAGTTCATTCATGGTGATATGGTAAAAGATATAAAATTACATAAAATGAGAGTGCCCGCAATGAGTTTTAGGAAAACTAAAACACTTGTTGACTTACTTTGTTAAAGCTGTATTAAGTATTATTTTATGCAGGGAACGGATGTTTTTTGATTAATTAATGGTAAGATAATTCTAACAAATCGCTACTATGTGAGAAAATGAAAATATTTATTTACAAAGAGCTTAATAAAATAAAAACCCTCTCGGGCAAAAGCCTTTGAGGGTTTTTTCAATTAAACACAACGAAACGATTTTTATAATTTGTCTATAACTCTTTCGGGATAATCGGTAATAATACCATCAACCTTAAGTTCGATCATACGGTCTATGTCATCCGGGTTGTTTACTGTCCAGGGAATAAGTTTTACATTCTTTTCTCTTAAGGAATCAACAAAAGCCTTATTGACCAATTTGTAATTCGGACTGTAAATTTCAGGCACGAAATCCAGCTGAGCCATGTTTTTTTCAATACCGGGTATGGAAGTAAGAAAAGCAATCTTAACTTCAGGATATTTACTTTTAAGGACATTTAGAGGAGCGGGGTCAAATGACTGGATATTGATTTTATCTACAATTTCCTTTTCCTTTATTACAGACATTACCATGTCTATAAACACATCAGGCTGTGGCTGGCTTATGCCATATTCTTCTTTTACTGATTTTATTTCAATATTATATTTAACCGGCTTTAGCTTGTTTACAGCAATATAATTTTCCACACTGTCTATAACTTCAGATAATAAAGGCTTGTAAACCTTTAACTTATTTTGTTGTGTAAAATTTTTATTGCCTTTGGAGCCTCCGTCAAATTTTTTAATGCTGTCATATGTCATTGTATACAGGTTATACGACCTTTCATCCTGTATGGCAATTGAATCGCCTGCTGGACTAAGCATATACACTGATGACATAAAAGGCTCGTGTGATACTACTACTTTATTATCTTTAGATATTACTACATCAAGCTCAATTACATCAGCTCCTTTTTTTACAGCGCTAATAAAAGCCGGGAGGCTGTTTTCAGGAAAATTGCCCCTGTCTCCACGATGTCCCTGAACTTCAATTTCGGTAGCAGTTTCTATTGTTTGCTGCTCACTTTTTTCATTTTCGGTCTTGCAGGAAACAACTGCTGCTGCGACTGCTAAGTAAAGGCAGACTCTAAAATTTTTCATTATTGTTTATTTTGGCATTTCTATCCTGTATGTTTTTAGGGCAGTGTGCACTTTCCCAAACATATCAGTTGCTTTAATTTCAATTGTGTGCTCTCCTGTTTCAAGGTTTGCAGGAAGGCTGCCTCTCCATACATGAGTACTGGCAACAGGGTCTGAAGATCGCCTGCCCGGCATTAGTTCTTCTGCAAGATCCCATTCGTACACAAGTTCTACATATGAAGGGTCTTCTGTTTCCATAAAATGCATTGGTTTCCATTCCCCGTTATCTACACGGTACTCCAGCTTGTCATTTTTGCTTCCCATAAAAAAGTTTGCAAATACTCCTGCCTTGCTTCTTTTCCCTTTTGCTACAACCTTAGGTGCAAAAACCTGCATTTGGTGCTCTTTTGGTTTGCCCGCCACTTTATAATCAATGCTGTACTGGTTGCCGTTAAAGTTTATAAAGGCATAACCTTTTGGCGTGCCATCCCTCATTACTGATATAGGAATGCCTTTTTCGTCAAGCTTACCACTGTACCAGTCTCCGGATGTAGTGCCTACATTATAATGGTGGTGTGGCTTTTCCTGCTGCCACCCCTGATCTTTATCTATAAAATCCTGTCTTTGTAAGTGGGTGTGTGCAGAAAGAGAAAGTGTATAAGGATAGTCTTTAAGCATTTCAAACAGCCTATTTCGGTCTTCGTCCCTAAAAGCATCATCATGGGCTTCAGGCTCACTTATCGGTATATGGAAAGCCAGTACTACAAGATGGTCCTTTGGTACAAATTTCAGGTCGTTTTCTACAAACTTAAGCTGATCTTCTCTAAAACCTCCCCAATATCCTTTTTCGTCACGCGGATCCGGATAGATAACATCATCAAGTACAATAAAATGAACTTTACCATAGTTAAACGCATAGTTTGCAGGGCCAAAATGGGCTTCATAAGTTTCATCAGCCATGTTATCCTTTTCTGCATCAAAGTTAAGGTCGTGGTTTCCTAAAAGATTATACCATGGAATGCCTACTTTTTTAACTGCCTGTATGTAAGGACTAAAAAGGCTGAGGTCGTTACCTACAAGGTCTCCCATACTTAACCCGAAGGGGATGTTTTTTACTCCTTCAAGCTCTGCCACAATACCTCTTGCAAAAAAATCTACTTCCTCAAGATTATAAGGCTGTGGATCGCCAAATACTAATGCTGTAAAGTTATCACTTTCGTTTGCCACTGTTAATGCAAAATCTATCGACTTAGGCAGTTTGCCGGTAGGGGCAACGCCTGTAAATTTTGTTTTAGGTGAGCCTTCCGGTTTGTGGATATAGAAAAATTGCGGCAGGTTATCAGCATTAACCGGCACACTGTAGCCTGAAGGTTTTATTACCGCTATTATAGCATCATTACTAGCGGCCAGCTCATATTTTCCGTTTTTATCGGTAAGCACTACATCGGTACCATTAGTAACGGCAACATTTGCTATACCTTTTTCCCTGCCTTCTTTTTTATTATTGTGGTTTTCGTCGTTGTAAACGTAACCTTTTACTGTTTGAGCATTAAGGTATGCTGCAAACAGCAGCATACCTATAGCTAATATATTTTTTTTCATTCTTAAGTATTAATTGTCCCACCAAACTTTTGTGTTGATATCATCGTCTCCACCTATCATTTGTACAGCTTCAAGGTAGTTTGCATTATTGTATACCTGCTGGTCTGTAGGATAAGTGAATCTTGATGGCATTATACCGTTGTTTAGCATAGAAGAAGTTGTAGGAAGTTCCGGCAGTCCTGTTCTTCTGTACTCAAACCACTGCTGATAATCTACAAAGTATAAAGCATAGTATTTTTGAAGCATGATTTGCTCCAGTGTACCGTCATACTGCACAGCAGGATTATCAAAATAAGTATCAGGAATTTCTGCTTTAACCTGCTCTATAGCGCCGGCCACACCATTTTCATAATGTACCTGTGCATCGCCTCCTGTAAATCCTCTTTGAGCCATTTCTGCCTTTATGAACTCTACTTCAGAGTAAGGAAGGATGAAAATCTGCATTGGGTTTGTAACAGGAAGTATCTGTAAAGTTGATGCGTTATAAGTAAACTGTGAGTCGTTACCGTCATAAGCACTTGGAATGCCTATGTATCCAAGGTTTTCTCCGGTTTCATTATCTGTTCCGGTTGTAGCAATAAGTGGCCTTCTTGGATCTTCAAACTCGTTAAGGTAGTCAATAAAGAATGAAGCCATCTTTACACTTAGCCTGAAGTCCTGAGGCCTTCCCCAAGGTGATACATTTTCTCCAACGCCTGTTACCTGTAGGATAGCAGATTCATCTGTGCTTTCAAATACAGGATATGTTTCAAGGTTCTGTATCATGTTTGTAAGCTGCTGGAAAGCGTTAGTTTCCGTACGGTTTGAAATCCTTAGTAACAACCTCATGTGAAGTGAGTTTGTAAATTTTTTCCATTTCATGATATCATTGTTAAACAGGATATCCGGAGCATAAGCCATATTTTCCTCAAGATTGTACATTTCATTTGCAGCTTCAAGGTCAGCAAGTATAGTTTCGTAAATCATTTCCTGAGAATCATATGCAGGATATAACAATCCTTCTTCACCTCTCACAGCTTCTGTCATTGGCACAGGCCCAAAAATATCTGTAAGGTTTGAGTATACCCACGCATTAAGTGTAAGAGCAATAGCCAGGTAATTTTCATCTCCGGCAGTTTCGGCAGCTATACGCATTTCGCGTATGTTTGCCAGCCATCTGTATGAACTGCTCCATGATGAGTTGCCTATGTTAGGACTTACATCATAACGGTGCAGGCCGCCTGAAACACTTGGAAATGGTACAGTAACCTGCATAAGGTTGAATGTAACATCAGAGCTTCGCTTTGCATTATGGCTTGCCATTCCGTAAATAATGGGATTTAAAAGAGTTCCCGGGCTTATTTCTGCAATCCTGTTAGGATCTTCGTTTGTTTCTTCAAAATCGCTTGTACATGCACTGCCTAAAATTATTAGTGATAGGAATGCTGCTAAGAATTGTAGCTTTTTCATTTTCATTTTTTATTAAAAGTTCACTTTTAAATTAAATCCGTAAGTAGCAGGAGAAGGCATCTGGCCCATCTCTACACCCGGTAGAATGCTGTTACCGTTTAATGCAGCAGTTTCAGGATCATAGATTGGGAAATCTGAAACTACAGCAAGGTCACGCCCGAATACTGAAAGTTGTACACTGTTTAAACCTGTATTTTTTATCCATGTTTTTGGGAAGTTATACATAAGGCTTACTTCACGAAGCTTAAGGTAAGAAGCATCAAATGAGTTCGACTCAATGTTTGCTCTTCTGTAATAACGCTTGTACCATTCCGGAGTTTCAACCTCGGTTGTGTTTGGTGAGTATGAACCATCAGCATTTTGTACCACACCTTCACCTACAATAAATCCGGTTTCCCTGCCATAATATGTTGAGGTAAGTTTACCCTGTTCCATAGATTTATGGTGTGTTTGTGAGTAAATTATACCACCATATTGCCCGTCAACAGTAACGCTTGCGGTAAAGTTTCCTACTGTAAATACGTTTGTAAGTCCGGCTTTCCAGTCAGGGCTGGCATCACCTATATATTGAATTTCTTCAGGATAAGCCGGTAAACCTGCATCGTCATACACTATCTGGCCATCAGGAGACCTTACAAAGCCATAACCATATATAGCAGTGGTTGTTCCGCCTACCTTAGCAATTATTGATGCTGTACCGCCTTCACCTATTACCTGTTGGTCCTGTATACCCTCTGCCAGAGAAAGTACCTTGTTCCAGTTGCGTGACCAGTTTAGGTTTGCAGACCATTTAAAACCAGGGTTGTCAAATATTTTACCGCCCAGCAATAATTCAATACCACGGTTTCTTACTTCACCTGCGTTAAGAACTGCGCTGTTGTAACCTGTACTGTAGTCAAGAGGTACCCTAATAATCTGGTTTTTAGAATTACTTTCGTACACTGTCGCATCAAAATTAAGACGCTTGTTAAGTAAGAAAATTTCAAAACCAGTCTCAAAGCTTGTAGTAATTTCCGGCTTAAAGTCGGGGTTATACCTTAGTAGAGGCGCCACTGCAGAACTAGGGAAAGCACTCTGGTCATAATATTTTTGAGTAAGATATGGATCAGTATCATTACCTACCTGCGCAAAAGAGAACCTGTACTTAAGATAATCTATAGTTTGTGGTAGTGTAAAGATATCCGATAATATAAAGCTGGTATTTACTGATGGATAGAAGAATGAATTGTTTTTCTCCGGTAAAGTAGACGACCAGTCGTTACGTCCGGTAATGTCTAAAAATATCTGGTCTTTATATGAGAAAGTTAATAAACCATATAAACTGTTTACTTTTCTTATTCTGTCATTTGCTTCAAGTATCGGAGAGTTAATACCATTGGCAAGTTTGTATACGCCCGGTACTACAAGTCCTTCCACTTCAGCCTCAAGGTTTCTGTATTTCTGGTTTCTTATGTTACCACCCACTGATCCTGAAAATGAGAAATCTTCTGTAAAGTCATTTTTATAGGTAAGTAAAAAGTCTGTATTAACCTCCTGACTAAATATATCCTGCCTTTTGTAAAAACCTTTGGCATAACGGTTAATGCTGTAAGGTCTTTTTTGCTCCCTTTGCTGGCTGTATGTATTGATAGCCGATCTTAGTAATAAATCAAGGTTTGGAGTAATATTGATATTTGCATATATATTACCAATTATCTGATCGTTATCCAGCGTGTTTAGTGCTTCATAAGCAATTAGGTAAGGGTTGTCTATATAAGAGCTGAAAGGGTGTACCTGCTGAAGATTTTCCTGGCCCTGTTCCCATATAGGGCGGTACCAGTCCAAAGGAATATTTGGCTGCTGGAAAATCATGAAATAAGCAATAGACCCGTTGTTGTATCCTGTAGAAGGAAGATTATCACTTGTACGATTATTGTAGTTGATTGATGAACCAAGCTTAATTCTTTCAGATACCTGATAGTTAGCGTTAACAGCAGCGGTTATTCTTTCAAAACCTGTGTTAGGCATAATCCATTCATTCTTTTGATGGCCAAGTGAGAATCGCATAGATCCTTTTTCGTCACCACCCTGTACAGTAAGGTTGTTGTTTAAAGTAACACCTGTTCTCCAAAAATCTTTTCTGTTATCTTCATACGGCCTCCATAATTGTCTTTCTGCCGACTGGCCTTCCAGCGTTGGGTCATACTGATAGAAATACTGTCCGTTAAACTCCGGCCCCCAGGCACTACTTGTCCCTCCTGTGCTGCTTCCATCTTCAGATGCTCCATAAGAGTAGTATGGGTCACCGTTATCATCAAAAGATTTTCCTGTACCCTGTCCGTATTTGTATTGCCAGTCCGGCCATCTCTGTATTACATCAAAAGTTGCACCTGTGCTGTATGTAACACCAAGGCCTTTGTTTTTCTTTCCGGATTTTGTAGTGATAATTAATGCACCGTTTGCTGCACGGCTACCGTAAAGAGCGGTTGCACCCGCACCTTTAAGGACAGTTACACTTTCAATATCATCTAAATTAAGTTCTGATATGCCATTACCGTAATCAATAGGTGAATCTTCTCCCATATAAGCAGTAGGAGAACCTGAAGTTGTCATTTCCTGGTTAACAGGTACACCGTCTACTATGATAAGGGCAGTATTTTGCTGAAGGTTTAATGACCTGTTACCTCTTAAAATGATATTTTGAGAGGTAAGCGGGCCCGAACCTGAAGATACAATATTAAGTCCTGCAACTTTACCTTTAAGAGCAGACGACCAGTTGTTTGGAGTTGTTTTCTCCAAATCTTCTGATTTTAAGGTCTGCTGGGCAAAACCAAGGCGCTTTTCTTCCCTTTTAATACCAAGGGCAGTTACAACTACCTCGTTAAGCACATTTGTCTTTTCGGCAAGTGTTATGTTTATTTCACCACCTCTTGCTATTACTTCTTGATCTTGATAACCAAGGAATGAAACTACTAAAACAGCATTATTAGGAACAGTAAGTGAAAAATTACCATCCATGTCTGTTGTAGTGCCGTTTGTAGTGCCCTTTTCCATAACAGATGCACCCGGTAAAGGCAGCCCGGCTTCGTCAGTAACCCTTCCTCGTATTATCTGCTGGTCGTTTTTGGTTACTGTTATGGTGTTGTTTAATTTCCTGAAAACAAACCCTGTTTTCAGTGTTATTTTATTTAATATCTGTTCAACACTTTCGTCTTTGGCATTTATGCTTACACGGTTGTTTGTGCCTGATACTTTTTCGTCAAAAACAAAGGTATACTCTGTTCGTTGTTCAATTGCTGTAAATACTTCTTTTAAAGGAGCATTTTTTAGGTTTAAAGTAATGTGCTGCTCACTCCCGGATGCGGATTTTGACGGCAAGGCAAAAGCCTGTGCAGCCATAAAAAAAGCACATAACAAATAAAGGTATTTGTTTGTTAAATGATTCAAAAAAAATTGTAGTTTAGTATTCATTACTATAAGGCTATAAATTTGATTTTGTTTCTAGTCTTTGTTTTTACGGCCCGTTTCTGTTGCAGCAGATGCGGGTTTTGTGTTTTAAGGGTTAATAGTTGTGTTTCTTCTTATAACGATATGGTTTTTAGTTATATAATCGATTTTAAGGTCTTTAAGAAATGCGATGCTTTTCATTACATTTTCAAGTTTTTCATCTTTAAATTTTCCTGATATGGTAAGTAATTCCATATCCTTGTTCTCGAATTCAATTTTTACGTTGTACCAGTTTTCGAGTGTTTTTGCTGTTTCGCCAAGTGTGGTGTTATTAAGCATGATAATATTTCTGGTCCATGCTATACCTTCGCAGCTTTTATCTTTAGTTAACGTAAAACTTTCGCTGGTGCTGTAGTTGGCCTGCTCATCTCTGGTAAGGATAACTTTTTTACCATCCTCTCCCAAAACTTCAACACGCCCGGTAATTACGCTCACTTTAGTACTGGTTTTATTATAAGCATTGATATTAAAGGAAGTACCCAGAACTTTTACATCTACATTTTTAGTTTTTACAATAAATGGCTTTTGCGGATTGCGCTGTACTTTAAAGTAAGCTTCTCCGGTAAGCTCTATGTTTCTTGTATTTCCAAAAACTTCAGGATAAGAAATACTGCTGTTTCCATTAAGTACTATCACACTGCCATCGTTAAACAATACTTCTTTTTTTTCGCCTTTGGCCGCCATTTGCATAATCATCGCAGTTTCTTTTGTAAGAAGCATATAGGTAAAAGCCAAACCTGCAAGAATAACAACAGAGGCTGCTACTTTCATAACCTGTTTCCACGGCGTGAAGTTTTTTATTTTTGCAACAGGCTTGATATTGCTGTATATGTAGTTTAGGATAATATTTCTTTTTTCTGCCAGAAATTTATCATCGTATGATATTTCTGCTTCCTGCAGTCTGTCAAAGTAATTTTCAACAACAAATTTTTCTTCAGCTGTACAGTTTCCTGCAGCATACTTTTCAGCTAAAACTATAAAATCTTCTTTTTTCAAAATTCCTGCTTTTACTTTATAGTCACATAAAAGCAGTAGTACAAGTAGTAAGAATTTTAGGTTTAATGTTTTCTTAAAAAAGAAGTAAGTGAGGTAACATTAAAGAAACAATGTGATAACAAAAATAGTAAGCTGAAAGCTCCCCAGGTTATTGCGAAGCTGCTTAATGGCATTGCTAATGTGCTTTTCTACAGTATGGACAGAGAGGTTTAGTTTTTTTGCTATTTCGCTGTTAGTGTAATTCTCAAAACGGCTCATTACAAATACCTCTTTACATTTTGGCGAAAGCTTTTCTATCTCATTCATTACACCCTGTTCAAACTCAATGTATTCAATATCATTGGCTGATTTTTCCGGTATAGCTATGTTTTCAAGAATATCTGTCTGCTCCTGGTTAAATTTAAGGCTTCTTATATGGTTAGCTACCTTATATTTTACAGAACGGGTAAGGTAGGCATCCAGATTAAGGATAGGCGTGCCGGATGCGTTATTCCACAGGCTTATGAATATTTCCTGAACAATGTCCTGACAAATTTCCTCGTCACTGTATATTTTATATGCGTAATTGTATAATTTTTTCCAGTAACGGTCAAAAATTACTTCAAAGGCAGGCTTGCTCCCTTCGGTCAGGAGTTTTTGTAATTCGTTGTCTGGTAGTAAAGTAAGCTTTTTTCTCATGATAAAAACAGCATAGGCAAAAGAAAAACAATCCTGAATAAACTCCCAGACATTCATTTTAAGTTTATGTTACGGGAAGTTTAAATTGGCTTTTACCTGTGTCGTTTTTTGGAGACTAAAATTTAAAAGTCATGAGTGAATGCTGGCTGGCGGTATGTATATCTCTCCATACGCGATTAAGCTCTGAACTGTGCTTTGCAGCCTCAAGTCCGCAATAAATATATAGCGTATCTACAACTTTTCTGGAGGTGTGCGCAAGCTCCCTACTATATTTAGTTACCAGTTCAAGTACAGCATCTTCCGGGCTGTCTTTCTCTATAAACTGTTTCCAGGAAAGATTTACAGCGTCATAAAAACTCTTCCTGATGTTATTAAGGATTTCCTTTTGGGAGGCAAGCTCTTTTTCAAAAAAGTCTTTTTGTTGATTGGTGTAACGTTCAAAGCCTGATCGTTTGCAAAAATAATCTTCAACAAGTTCAGTAAAATGTAAAGCCATACCCAAAAAGTTCACGGCAAGAGTGCTCTCCGCAAGCTGCATAAAAGGATAGTTAAGGTGTTTAAAGCCGGCTATAAGACTTTCGTTTATTGCAAAACTTCTGTTTATGGCTACCTCTTTATTATGTACTTCAAAACTATGGCTGCCCGATGCTACCATACCAATTGATGGCCAGTGGGGTATAATGCTAACGTCTTTTTTATCTAAAATAAAGGAAAGAACAAGCTCTTCATTACCACTATTTAATACAGGTGAACCGTCTGGGTTTTTAATAAGGCAGTTCATGGTAAAGTGTGTTGCATGCAGCGCGCCACTGGCATATTTCCAGTTTCCGTTTATAAGGTAGCCATTTTTGGTTTTTACGGCAGTTCCTGTACTGGCTCCGCTTCCTGCAAGGCAGGCTTTTGGATCACTAAATATTTCCAGGGCCAGTTGCGGGTCCAGAAAACCGGCAAACCACGCTGCTCCGCTGCAAAGTGTAACGGTCCAGGCAGTACTGCCATCTGCTTTGGCAAGGGCTTCTTCCAGTTCAAGTATCTCCGGAAGTGGTTTTTCCAGTCCGCCATAAATTTTTGGGACATATATATTAAACCAGTTTTGAGAGTATATAAGTTTAAGAATTTCCGGATGCAGTTGCCCATCTTTTTCTGATTGTGCAGAAAATTCTTTTATTGTTTGTGACCACAAATCTTTAAACTCAAAATTACTCATTACCCGTTTTTAGTTAGTGTAGGGCAAAAGTAAAAAAACAAGGCAGGGAATGGCTAATTAATTTAATATAAACTATCTGTTATAAGGGTATTCATTAATCCAATGAAATCCTCTGTTTGTAAGCAGGAAGTCTTTTT
>CAMPIZ010000010.1 GCA_946886675.1 uncultured Flavobacterium sp. | reverse complement strand
TTACAACCGCAAAACATAATTGTAACAAGCATTATGAAGAAAAAAGATATCAAAATCTTATTGGTTGATGATGAGCAGGATATCCTGGAAATTGTAGGGTATAATTTGTCGCAGGAAGGCTACCAGATCGTTACTGCAACAAATGGTAAAGATGCCATTGCAAAGGCAAAAAAAGAGCTTCCGCACCTTATCATAATAGATGTTATGATGCCTGAAATGGACGGAATGGAAGCCGTAGAGAACATCAGGAAAATCCCTGAGCTTAGTAATGTGATTATTACATTTCTTACCGCAAGAAGCGAAGATTATTCTCAGGTAGCGGGCTTTGATGCAGGGGCAGATGATTATATCGCTAAGCCAATTAAACCAAAGTTACTGGTAAGCAAAGTGAAGGCTTTACTAAGAAGGCTGAAAGAGGATGAATCTAAAGGTGATGTTCTTAAAGTAGGAAATATTGAAATAAACCGCGAAGAATATAAAATTATTCTGGAAGACAACGGTGAAATAGTGCTGCCAAGAAAAGAATTTGAGCTGTTCTATTTGTTAGCGTCTAAACCGGGTAAAGTGTTTAAAAGAGAAGAAATTCTTGATAAAGTTTGGGGTAATGAAGTTGTAGTAGGCGGAAGAACCATAGACGTGCACATTAGAAAGCTTCGTGAAAAAATAGGCGACGAACTATTTAAAACGATAAAAGGAGTAGGCTATAAGCTGGAAATTTAGTGGCAATAAATTTTAAGAAAACATATAAGTTTGCTGTTAAGTCAGCACTGTACATTTCGTTATTCTCTCTTGCCCTGCTAGCAGGGATGAAATATTATTTTCCTGAAATAAGCTGGAAATTTATTATTGTATTTTCCTTACTTCTTCTTACATTCTCGTTTTTTGTGCTCCAGTATCGTGCCGAGCGCTTTATATACAGGAGGGTAAAAAAAATCTATGACGACGTTTCTTTGCTGGAATCAAGCTCTTTCCGTAATAAATCTATAACTACAGATATGGCCACCCTTACACGGGAGGTAGAAAAATTTGCCCGCGATAAAAAAATTGAGATAGAAACCCTAAAGGTGCGTGAGGAATACCGAAGGGAATTTATAGGAAATGTGTCACACGAACTTAAAACCCCACTGTTTACTGTACAAGGTTATTTGTTAACGCTTTTAGACGGTGCCATGAGCGACAAGGCGCTGCGCAAAAAGTACCTGCAGCGTGCGGAAAAAGGTGTGGAAAGGCTTATATATATTGTACAGGATCTGGACATGATCACCAAGCTTGAAGTAGGGGAGCTTAATCTTAATTATACCAAATTCAATATTGTTGAGGTAATACAAAACGTATTTGACCTCCTTGAAATGAAAGCCGATAAAAAGGGTATTATGCTCATGTTTGACATGAAGTATATAAAACCTGTAATGGTATATGCAGATCAGGAGAAAATACAGCAGGTAGTAACCAATCTTGTGGTAAACTCTATTAAGTACGGGCGTGAGAATGGTACTACCGAAGTGAGTATAGAGGATTTGGTAAATAATAAAATAATTGTTCGCATTAAAGATAATGGCGAAGGAATAGAAAAGAAAAATATACCAAGATTGTTTGAACGCTTTTACCGTGTGGATAAAAGCGGTGCCCGTACCGAAGGAGGTTCCGGTTTAGGACTATCCATTGTAAAGCATATTATAGAAGGCCACGACGAAAAAATATATGTGGAAAGTAAATATGGTGAAGGTTCAGAATTCTCATTCACCCTCGAAAAGACTAAATAGGTCCTTCCAGGTAATTTCCTCTCCTTCCATATTTTTAAGCCCTTTGTAATTTTCTATCTGTTCAAGGTCACTTACCTTAAAATCATCCTGTAATGCATAAGGTACTAATCCCGATTTTTGCAGTTTTTTTGCAAGGTATTCCTGTTCATACTGGCCGGGTGTAGGGATAAAAAATGCCTTTTTGCCCAGTTTTGCCAAATCCATAACAGTAGTATAACCGGAACGGCACAATACAACTTCACTTTCGTTAAAGGCCTGTTCCAGCTGGGCAGTATTCATAAAGTTATAATATGTAATATTGTCCTCTTGGTAAACAGTTTGTTCACTTTCAATTACACCACGCACAAATAATACCTCGCCATCAAATTCCGGAAGCTCATTTTTAAGTTTTTCTTCCAGCAGCGTTCTTTGAGGCTCAGGACCTGAAAGTATAACCATGAGGTCGTATTTCTTTGGCAACAGTTTTTTATTAAGCCTGCTTATAGGACCTATGTATTTTATATTGAGGCTGCAATTTTCCGGATGCCCTAATTTTCCCGTAAGATTAGGAGATGTTGCAACATCTGGAACCCAGCAATGTTTATGTTTTTTTATAAAAATACGGTGTATTTGTGTGGTTAACCACGTAGTATTTCCGGTGAGTACGTTAAGCTGGTGCGTCATAAATACCGATGGGATATTTTTGGCATATACGCCCATTCTGTTATCAGATATAATACCAGAAATTCCCTGTTCCTTAATCCATTTTTTTACGGCTTTATTTTCGCTTTTAACAGCCCGTATCATATTAGGGATCTGAAAGAACATTTTCAGCTTAAAATTACTGCCGTTTTTTGCATATTCTATTTTATAAGAAGGCAGTTCGAGTATTTTTTTATCGGGAAATTCCTTTTTCAATAATTCCAAAGCAACTCCGTCTGACGCTATAACGGGCTCATATCCATGGTTCTCCAGTGCTTCAATTACAGGTATGCAGCGAGTGGCATGGCCCATGCCCCAGTTAAGCGGGGCAACCAGTATTTTCTTGTTTTGCAAAACAGTGTATTTTTAATAACTATTTAATAAGTGCAAGCTAAAACTATTCTCTGTTTCGTATATTTCCCTAATTTTACCAAAATTTTAAATTTAATCGTGGGAAGTAAAAATAAACTGAAGCGTTTTAAGGAAAACGAAACCTTTACTAATGTAATGCAGCCTACCAGGGAAGAGGCGGTATCGGGTAGTTTTCCGTTAAAAGGTAAATGGGGTAGTGAGTTCTTTAAAAATGATAATCCTATAGTTTTAGAGCTGGGTTGCGGCAAAGGAGAATATTCCGTAGGGCTGGCAAACAGGTATCCGGAGAAAAATTTTATAGGTGTTGATATAAAAGGCGCACGTTTTTGGCGTGGCGCTAAAACCGCTGTAGAAGGCGGGCTTAACAATGTTGCTTTCCTGCGCACACAAATAGAGCTTATAGAGCATTTTTTTGATGCAGGAGAAGTGTCTGAAATATGGATAACTTTCCCTGACCCCCAAATAAAATACAAGCGTACAAAACACAGGCTTACAAACTCTGAATTTTTACAGCGTTATAAAAAAATCCTTAAGCCGGATGGACTGATGAACCTCAAGACCGATAGCGAATTCATGCACGGATATACATTGGGGTTACTGCACGGCGAAGGACATGAAATACTGTATGCTAATCATAATGTGTACCGTAATGAAGGGGCGCCTGAGGTAGTTACAGCAATACAGACATTCTATGAGCAGCAATACCTGGAGAAGGGCAAGCCAATAACTTACATTCAATTTAAAATTAAATAAGAGGATGGATTTAATTGTACCGGTAATATTGGGATTTATGGTGTCCTTTTTAGCGACCCTGTTACCGGGACTGTTAAACATGACTGCAGCAAAAATAAGTTTGCGCGAAGGACGTGTTAATGCTAAGATATTTGGTGTTGGAGCGTCTTTTATTCTTTTTATACAGGCTTATGTTGCTGTTACTTTTGCCAAGCTTATTAATCATAGTCCTGATATCCTGTTTAATATTCAGGAGGCGGGGGTTTGTATTTTTGGTGTACTTACCATTTATTTTTTCTTTTTCGCTAAAAAGAAAAAGAAGGAAGATGCTAATGAGGCAGAAGATGGTTCAAAAAGCAGAAGTAAAACAGGTAACTTCTTTTTAGGGGCGCTTATTTCTGCCCTCAACTTTTTTGCTATACCATACTATGTTTTTTTAGGGGTATACTTTTCTGCAGCTAAGACGTTTGAATTTACCAACCTGTATATTCTTATTTTTGTGTTGGGAGCTTCCTTAGGGGCCTATATGGTATTTTATTTATACATACTTTTCTTTAGGAGATTTGAAGAAAAGGCCGACTTCTTTCTGCGTAATGTAAACTACTTTATAGGATCTATAACAGGTGTTATTGCTGTTATTACGCTTTTCAGGATGTTTAAAAATTAAACCTGCTGTAATGGCAAAAGAGGACAACTTTTTTGAAAAAGTTTACGATGTTGCCCGCCTTATACCCTATGGCAGGGTAACTTCTTATGGCGCCATTGCTAAGTTTCTTGGAGCGGCACGTTCTGCAAGAATGGTGGGCTGGGCTATGAATGCCTGCCACGGCCGTGACGATGTGCCTGCACACAGGGTGGTAAACAGGGTAGGACTCCTCTCCGGTAAGCATCATTTTCCAGGCACCAACCTAATGCAGCAATTATTAGAAAGTGAGGATGTAAAGGTTAAGGATAACAAGGTGGTGAATTTTGACAATATTTTTTGGGATCCTGCAAAGGAATTAGACTTTTAACTTCATTTATTGCTCTTTTACTACTCTAAAACTTTATTGTATAAAGTTTTCATACTATCTTTGCAATTTGAAATCAGTCTTAATAAGAGGCTGAAACTGAAAGGTATAAATATTATGAAACTTGACAGAAAAGAGATATTAAAAGCCCTTGAAACCATCACTATAGCCGGAGAAGGCCAAAACATGGTAGAGAGCGGGGCTGTAAGAAATGTACTTACTTTTGGTGATGAAGCAGTTGTGGAGCTTGTATTGCATAATCCTGCAATGCACATCCGCAAACGCGCTGAAGCCGATATTATAAAAACTATTCAGGAAAAAGTAAACCCTGAAGCCAAAATAAAAGTAAACGTAAAGGTTGAATCACCTGAAAAGCCTGAAATAAAAGGTAAAGGCATACCGGGTATCAGCAATATTATTGCAGTGTCTTCCGGTAAGGGTGGTGTAGGTAAGTCTACTATAACAGCAAACCTTGCGGTTACCCTTGCAAAAATGGGCTTTAAAGTAGGTGTGCTTGATGCAGATATTTACGGACCGTCTATGCCTATAATGTTTGATGTAGAGAGGGAAAGGCCAATATCAGTACAGGTTGATGGCAAATCTAAAATGAAACCCATACAAAGCTATGGGGTAGAGTTACTTTCTATAGGATTCTTTACAACGCCTGAACAGGCTATAATATGGAGAGGGCCTATGGCTTCTAAAGCACTTAATCAAATGCTTTTTGATGCAGACTGGGGCGAACTTGATTTTATGCTTATAGACCTTCCGCCGGGAACCGGGGATATTCACCTTTCAATAATGCAGTCACTGCCTATTACGGGAGCGGTTGTGGTTAGTACACCACAGGCTGTAGCGCTTGCCGATGCTAAAAAAGGTGTGGCAATGTTTCAGCAGGAAAGCATCAATGTACCGGTGTTGGGTATCATAGAGAACATGTCTTACTTTACTCCGGAAGAACTTCCGGAAAATAAATATTACATCTTTGGAAAAGAAGGGGCTAAAAACCTTGCTGAAGACTTAGATGTTCCTTTCCTTGGTGAAGTGCCGCTTGTACAAAGTATTCGCGAGGCCGGAGATTATGGCCGCCCTGCTGCTTTGCAGACTGCTACACCGCTTGAAACAGCTTTTGAAGAGCTGGCACGCTCTGTAGTGCAGGAAACCGTAAGCAGGAATGAGAACCTTCCGCCAACAGAGGCAATAAAAATAACTACTATGGCTGGCTGTTCAGCAGTTAAAAAGAAATAACATGACAACAGAAGAAATAAAACTTAATGTAGAAAAGGCGCTGGACGAAATACGCCCTTTCCTTGAATCAGACGGGGGTAATATAACCCTTATTGATATTGAGGATAACAGGCATGTAAAAGTTCGCCTGGAAGGCGCATGCGTAGGCTGTAGTGTTAACCAGATGACTTTAAGGGCCGGTGTGGAAACTACTATTAAAAAGTATGCCCCGCAAATAGAAACTGTAGTAAATGTAGCCTAAGGGCACAAACAGCCGGGGCTGATAATTATCATAAAAATAAAGGACAGTTTTAAAGAATTTTGCTTTAAAACTGTTTTATTATGCCAAATAAAATGATTAGCACAGATATACTTATAATAGGCGCAGGCCCTACAGGGCTTTTTGCCGTATTCGAAGCAGGATTATTAAAACTTAAATGCCATATTATAGATGCACTTCCGCAGCCGGGTGGCCAGCTTGCCGAACTGTATCCTAAAAAGCCAATTTTTGATATACCGGGATTTCCTTCTGTTCTGGCAGGCGATCTGGTAACCAATCTGATGGAACAGATAAAGCAGTTTCAGCCGGGATTTACACTTAATGAAAAGGCGGAAACTATAGAGAAGCTGGAAGATGGTACTTTTATCGTTACTACAAACAAAGGCACACAACATCATGCTAAAGCAGTAGCTATTGCAGGCGGACTGGGTAGTTTTGAACCAAGAAAGCCAATTATAGAAGATATTGAATTTTATGAAGACAAGGGTGTAGAATATTTTGTGAAAGACCCTGAGCTTTTTCGTGATAAAAGAATTGTAATTGCCGGAGGCGGCGACTCTGCGTTAGACTGGAGTATTTTTCTTGCCGATGTTGCAAAAGAGGTAACACTTATTCACAGAAGGAATGAATTTAGAGGTGCGCTTGACTCTGTTGAAAAAGTGCAGGAACTTAAAAAGCAGGGAAGAATCCAGCTTATTACGCCTGCAGAAGTTACCGGTATCCGTGGTGCGGAGCATGTGGAAGAACTGGATATAGATCATGATGGCGGACACAGGACTATAAAAACGGATTATTTTATACCGCTTTTCGGACTTTCACCAAAGCTTGGCGCTATTGCAAACTGGGGGCTGGAAATAGAAAAGAATGCTATTAAGGTTAATAATGCGCTTGACTATCAAACCAATATAGAAGGTATATATGCTATAGGCGATATTAATACCTATCCCGGTAAGCTTAAACTTATACTGTGTGGATTTCATGAAGCAACATTAATGTGCCAGAGTGTTTATAATAAATTGAACCCTGGTAAAAAGTATGTGCTTAAATACACAACCGTGAGTGGTGTAGACGGTTTTGACGGAACCCGTAAAGAGGCCGAAAAGCAGGTTGTAAAAGCGATTGACTAATCATGGCAGATGTAACCATAAAAATAAAGGACAGAGAAGGCGTTATGCACGAAGTGCAGGCGCCAACAGACATGTCTATGAATATAATGGAGCTTGTAAGAGCTTATGAGCTGGCTCCGGAAGGTACTATAGGTGTATGTGGTGGCATGGCAATGTGTGCCTCTTGCCAATGCTATGTTATTAATGATGTAGAATTGCCCGAAATGGGTCCGGATGAGGATGCTATGCTAAGCGAAGCTTTTTATGTAAAACCTAACAGCCGCCTTGGGTGCCAGATACCCATCACGGAAGATCTTAACGGACTAGAGATTGAACTCGCTCCTGAGTCATAAAATGAAACACCTTTAATAAGGTCTTTTTATTGTATTTACAAAAGCAAAAGCCCTTTCAGTCTGAAAGGGCTTTTTTAATTATTTACTTATACTTGGCTTAGTTCTTCACAAACTTAAGCGTTGTGCTCTGATCATCTTTTTCAAGCCTGATAAAGTAAATACCATTGCTGTATGCAGAAGTATTTATCTTAAGATTATCGGCAGAATTTACCTTTGCAGATGCTACTACCTGTCCTAAGCTGTTATATATTGTATAGTTTTCCGGAAGATTGTTGTCCGGCATGGCTATATTAATAATACCGCTTGTTGGGTTAGGGTAAAGAACAGCTTTTTGAAGTGGATTATTAAAGTCTTCGTTGTCAAACGTTATGTCTATACCAAAGCCTTTGCTTTCTATAATGCTAAATTGTGCTCCCTGGGCAAGTATATTGCCTTCAGAATCGGTTATGCTGTAGCTTCCGTTACCGTTTTGGCAGCAAAGTCCGTTGCCCATTATATCAATTATCACAAAAGTGTAGCATTTTCCTGATTCTACTGATACTGAGGTTGTGTATGTTTGATTATCGCCATATGCACCTTCACCACCTGTAGCTATAGGATCTGCATTAAAATCATTACCTTCTATAAGAGCCCATAGTACTTCATCACCGCCATTATCGGTATTAATTGTAACTATAACCTCATCAGTTACGGCAGTAGGTATACCTATAACACTAAAAGGAACTTCAATGTTATTATTTAAAGTTGTTCCTTCTTCAGTATCGTTTACTGCAGTAATTGTTGCATTAAATGTATGCTCGCCTAGTGCAGGCTGTATTTCATCAAATGTTACCTGTGTGGCTTCACCTGCTATTATACTTCCTGTCCATTCAAAAGTTTGTGCTTCATCTTCATCTATCTGGAAACTTATTGTAGCAGAAGTAATTGTTTCAGTACCCACATTTTCAATAGCAAGTGTTGGCGCTATTGTCCCATCGCAGGACTTATTAAGATTTAGCATATTAAGAGCTCCGTCCAAGTCATAAGTAGCTCCTGGCTGACATCCATCTGAAGTTAATAAGGAAGCTCTTCTCGGCGAGTTTGCCAGTACTGCCTGCATCCTGTCCTTCTGATCCTGAGTGAAAACATTCTGGCAAGTATCAAAAGTATAATCCATGTAGTTTTCAATCATATCAAGTCCCGGTGACGATGGGCATGAATCCATCCCGTCAGGGCAACCTTGGTTCGCATTAGCTGTAACTGGTGTATCTTCACAAAAATCGTCTACATTACAGCCACCATCACCCCAAATGTGCCTTAGTCCTAAAAAGTGTCCTATCTCATGGGTTGCAGTTCTTCCTCTGTCTCTTCCTGTTACTTGATCATAGCTGCCTTCCGGATATATTTCTGAAGAGCCGCAGTACATTGCTCCCAGTGCCACACCATCTGTGCTTGCAAGTTGTGGCATGCCTGGCTCGTTAAGTCCGTCAAGTCCCGACTCTGTTGGGAACTGAGCATATCCTGCAAGTTCTCCTGCCGGTGCCCCCATGTATTCTATGTAAATATTACTTACTACCCATATATTTAGGTATTTACTAGGATCCCATTGGGTTTGAGGTTTGATAATTTCCTCAACCTGTGTCATTTCCCAGCCAAACAAATCATTGTTTTCATAATAATGCCTTGTAATCCCGCTTGAGGCATTACCATCAGGATCTCTTTGGGCTAAGCAAAACTGTATTTCCATATCGGCACCTACAGGATTTTCATTATATCCCGGAGTTTCGGCCATTTTTCTGTAATCCTGATTTAAAACAGTGATTTGCGAGAGTATTTGTTCTTCACTGATGTTTTCATCTGTACCTATTGCATCACCATTATGGATTACATGAAAAACTACAGGTATAGTTACAACCTCATTGGTGTCCTGGTTATTTTTTAAAAATCTTTTTGCTTTTTCTGCCTGTACTTTTGGAGCAAGCCACTCCTCAAACTGCTGAGTAGATGCTCTTCCCGGAAGTTTTTGCTGAAGATACTCTTCATACTCCGTCGTGGCACATTTTACAGTTTCAATTTTTGAAGAGCCAAATTTTTTTGGTGTTGTCTGCCCGTAAGAACTTACAGAAATTAATCCTGCAAATAGCCCTGCACAGACTTTTAAGGTAAAGTTTGAATTCATAAATTTAGTAAAATAAAATTGTTGTTATTGTTTAAACGACTGATTGCCGAATTTGTAACAAAAGCCGTAAAAATAGTATTTTATTTTAGCATATAGGTGTTGAAAGACGTTAAAAAAAAGGCCTGCGTTAGCAGGCCTTTTCAAATAAAATTTTTGTAAAGTTTCTATATCGAAGCCATATCATGGTGCAGGATGTTCTCTTCTATAGCATTCCAAAGTCCGATTCTTTTTTCTAAAGCCTGTTTTGAGGCCTCTTCTACTTCCTTCCATTTATCGGCATCGTTACCGCAAAGATCTGTTATCATCTGCATTGCCATGGGGCCGTGTTCATCCCCGTCAAGTTCAATATGCCTTTCAAAATAGTATAACAGTTTATCCAAATTGGTTTCCGGGAAATTGTTCTGGAAGTTCTTTAGTATTTCAGTAAACATATCCGGGATAAGGTCTTCACGTCCAAAGGTGAAGGCAGCGGCAATTTCATGAGGTTTTCCCTGGTCTATTATCCTGAAAGTGAAGTTTAAGAAATCTTTTATGCTTTCATGAAGACTGCTTTGCTTTATGGATACATAAATATTTTGTGTAGAAATCACATCTGCCAGAAATTCTTCTATTTCGGTAATGCTTGCTCCGCAGGCTTTCATGGCATCTACATACATCTCATAGTGACTCTGTCTTTTTCCGTCCAGGCTTATATCGGTCTCTTCTGCAAGTACAATTTCGTTAATAAGATATCGTACTTCACTATTACCTATAGGAAGCCACGGAGTTGTTGTGCATGTAAGTTTAGATTGTAATGCCTTAAGTAACGACATAAAATCCCAAACGGCATATACATGCCCCTGCAAAAACTGCCTCAGGTCGTCTATTGTTCTTACTTTATTATATAAAGAATGCTGTAACAGAAGATCTTTTTGGGGCTGGATACTTTTGTTGATGGTATCAATATTCATAGCATTGTTTTTTACAAAATTAAAAAAGCTTCTTTACACAAAGAAGCTTTTAACAATTGATTTTGTAAATAGAGATATAATTTTCTGTTATTCTTTTATTTAAAGGCAGCATGGCCTGTTATATCCATACCTGTAATAAGTAAATGTATGTCGTGTGTGCCTTCATAAGTAATAACACTTTCAAGGTTCATCATATGGCGCATTATAGAATACTCTCCTGTAATACCCATACCACCCAGTATTTGCCTTGCTTCTCGGGCAATATTAAGAGCCATATCTACATTGTTTCTTTTAGCCATAGATATTTGCGCCGTTGTAGCTTTGCCTTCATTTCTTAAAACACCAAGCCTCCATGTAAGCAATTGTGCTTTGGTAATTTCTGTAATCATCTCAGCAAGTTTCTTTTGCTGTAGCTGTGTGGCGGCAATTGGTTTGTCAAACTGTACACGCTCTTTTGCGTAGCGTAGGGCAGTATCATAACAGTCCATTGCGGCACCTATAGCGCCCCATGCAATACCATAACGGGCAGAATCAAGGCAGCCAAGAGGTGCTCCCAGGCCTGATTTGTTAGGTAAGAGGTTTTCTTTAGGAACCTTTACGTTATCAAAAATAAGCTCGCCGGTTGCCGATGCTCTTAACGACCATTTATTATGCGTTTCAGGTGTTGAGAACCCTTCCATGCCACGCTCAACAACAAGGCCGTGAATTCTTCCCGATTCATCCTTAGCCCATACCACTGCAATGTCAGCAAACGGAGCATTAGATATCCACATTTTAGCACCATTTAAAAGGTAATGGTCTCCCATATCCTTAAAATTGGTAATCATTCCGCCGGGGTTGGAGCCATAATCAGGTTCTGTTAAGCCAAAACAGCCCATGTATTCGCCAGAAGCAAGCTTAGGCAGGTATTTTTTACGTTGTTCTTCATTACCGTATTTCCATATAGGGTACATAACAAGAGAAGACTGTACCGATGCTGTGGAGCGCACGCCGCTGTCACCTCTTTCAATTTCCTGCATAATAAGCCCGTAAGAAATCTGGTCAAGGCCTGCGCCGCCATATTCTTCAGGAATATAAGGGCCAAAAGCACCTATATCAGCTAATCCCTGTATTATTTGCTCCGGAAACTCCGCCTTTTGAGCAAAATCCTCAATTATTGGTGATACTTCGCGTTTAACCCACTCACGTGCGGCATCGCGAACCATTTTATGTTCGTCTGTAAGTAACTCGTCAAGTAAATAGTAATCAGGAGCCTGAAATAAATCTGGTTTCATTTATAACGTTTTAGTTGGGCAAAAGTAAAGAAGAATTGTAACAAATGCCTAATATTTTGTTGTAATTTTTATAGCTATCGTGAAAAGCCTACATCTTGAGATAAAAATCTTTGGTAAGTGCAGTATATTCTGATGTGTATTGATGACGTACAGTCTCTATTATCAACTCATCAACAACAGTTTCTGCATGTTGCCGGGTAAATGCTAAAAGGCTTCTCTTTATCTCGGTTTCCGGAGTGCCTTTAACTCTTAAGATTTTAGCAGGAAATAAACCCTGTTCAGCAGCAATTGCCTTAAATTTTTCTTCTTCTTCAAAAGGGATAATAACTGCAAATATTCCGTTTTCAGATAATAAAAGCGCAGCGGCTTCAATCAGTTCTTCAAAAGGCATTGATTCAGTAAAGCGTGCTTTGTCACGCTGCTCATTACCGGAAGAATAATTTTCAGAATAAAAAGGAGGGTTAGATACAATCAGATCATATTCCTCATCTTCCATTTCCTCAACAAACTCATCAAGCCCTGCATGATAGCAAAAAAGGCGGTCACCCCAAGGGCTTTCCTCAAAATTTTCAACACATTGCTCATAGGCATCATCGTCAATTTCGATAGCATCAATATGTTCTGCATGGCTTCGCTGTGCAAGCATAAGTGCTATCAGGCCTGTTCCTGCGCCAATATCCAGAATGTTGTAGGTGTTGTTGTTGAATGGTGCCCATGCTCCAAGCAAAACCCCGTCAGTACCAATTTTCATGGCACATTTATCCTGATTAATGGTAAACTGCTTGAATTGGAACATTTCTTAGGAATGAGATGTTAGATTTGAATATTGAGATAAAGATTATATTAGCCTTAAACCCTGAAACTGTGAAATCTAAAACGGATTAACTGTTTAAATATAGGTCTACTAAGCCTTCAGGTGTGTCGAGTATAATTTTTTTGTTCTCGCGATCCACTTTTATAATGAAATCGTCTATCATAGGGATAAGTATTTCGATATCGCCTTTTTTGATTTCAAAAAGCGGCTGTGCCGAACTGTCGTTTACCCCAACTATCTTGCCTATGTTGCCAAGCCTTTGATCATCGGCATCAAAGCCTATAATTTCATGGAAATAAAACTTATCACCTTCCAGTTTTGGCAGCATTGATAAAGGCAGGTATACTTCACTGCCCATTATTTTATCAGCTTCTTCTTCACTGTTTATATCTTCAAAACGCGTTCTTAGAAAGTCGCCTTTATGAAGAGAAGAGGATACAATAAAAAATGGAACCAGATGCTTGTTTATCTCAACAAACACTGATTCCATGTTTTCATATAAACCCGGCTCGTCTGTATCAAGATAGATAAGGACTTCACCTTTATAGCTGAATTTTTTGGCGATTTTGCCTAAGTAGAAACAATCTTCTTTGCGCATTAAACCGCTTTTATAAATTAAGCCTGGGTTTCTTCTGTGTTTTCGTCAGAAGCAGTATCAGCCTCTGCTACAGTTTCTTCAGTTTCAGCAGCAGCAGTTTCTTCCTGTGCAGCTTCCGCTTCAGCCTGCTTAGCAGCAGCTATACGGTCTTCGTTAACTTTTTTCTCAGCGGCAAGAGCTTTAGCTCTAGCGTCAGCCTGGGCAGATGAAAGACCATCTTTCTTAGCATTCACTTTAGCATCTTTTTCTTCTAACCAAGCGTTTAATTTAGCATCTGCCTGCTCTTGTGTAAGAGCGCCTTTGCTAACACCTCCGTCAAGGTGGTGCTTAAGAAGAGCACCTTTATAAGAAAGGATAGCTCTTGCAGTGTCAGTAGGCTGAGCACCGTTGTGTAACCATTTTACTGCAGTCTCAAGGCTAATGTCGATAGTTGCAGGGTTAGTGTTAGGATTGTAAGTTCCTATTTTTTCAAGGAATTTACCATCTCTTTTTGAGCGGGAATCTGCCGCTACTACCCAGTAAAAAGGTTTTCCTTTTTTACCGTGTCTTTGTAATCTGATTTTTACAGGCATAATCTTTAGATTAAATTTGAGGTACCCGACCTCCGTTAATTAAGGGTGCAAATATATAAAACTTTAGTATACAAATG
>CAMPIZ010000009.1 GCA_946886675.1 uncultured Flavobacterium sp. | reverse complement strand
TTGTAATACATTGTAATTTAACTGATTAAGTAAGTAAATTATGAATAAAAAAAGAACATTGTCCTTACTGGCTGCATTGGTATCATTTGTAGGTTTTGCGCAGGAAAGCGCAGATTCTCAAATAGAAATACCTGCAGTAAAACTATCTTACCTTGATTCAATAAAAAGCACGTTTACACGCCATGAAGAAATGGCCTGTATAGACAGCCTGTGGATGAATGAGCTTGCAAACAACGATTTGTTTGAGGCTATGCAGGAAGACATTGAAAGGGTTGATCCTGACAATGATGTAGCTTTTGACCTGCCTACAGAGGTGCTGCAAAAAAGGCTTAAAGAGCTTGACGCAAAGTCGCCTTTTAATATTGAATACAGCAAAGGCCTTGAAAACATTATAAAATCTTACCTGAAGAACAGGCCAAGAGGCTTTGAGCGCCTTATGGCTATATCAGAGTACTATTTCCCAATGTTTGAAGAGCATCTGGCTAAGTATAATGTGCCTATTGAAATTAAATATCTTGCTGTTATTGAGTCGGCTTTAAATCCAAGAGCAAAATCAAGAGTAGGGGCAACGGGCCTTTGGCAGTTTATGTACCCTACCGGTAAACAGTATAATCTGGAGGTAAACTCTTATGTGGATGAACGATGCGACCCATTAAAAGCTACAGAAGCGGCATGCCAGTATCTTTCCAGCCTTTATAATATTTTTGGCGACTGGGATCTTGTCCTTGCTTCTTATAATGCAGGGCCTGGTAACGTTACTAAAGCCATACGCCGTTCGGGTAGTTATAAAAACTACTGGAACATCAGAAAGAACCTTCCAAGGGAAACCCAGGGATATGTTCCTGCATTCCTGGCCACCATGTATGTTTATGAATATGGTAAGGAACATGGTATAAATGCAAAAAAGTCGCCATCACTTACCTATTTTGAAACTGACACTGTAATGGTGAAGCGAAAAATGACGTTTAAGCAGGTTTCCGATCTTGTTGATATACCTGTAGAACAGTTGCAGTTCCTTAACCCGATATACAAGCTTGATGTAATTCCGTTTGAAAAAGACGAGCCTCATTTTTTAAGGCTTCCTAAAGATAAGATCGGATTGTTTACATCTAATGAGAAAGCTATTTATGCTTATATCGATTATGAAGATATGAAGCGTGAAAGGCCATATTTTATTGAAGAGCGCAGAGAGGAAGCACTAGCTTCATCTTCGGGAAGGACAACTAAAACAAACACAAAAACCCACACTGTAAGAAGAGGGGATGTGCTGGGTACTATTGCCGAAAGGTATAATGTATCGCTTTCTGACCTTAGAAGATGGAACAGGATAAGAGGTAATACTATTTATGCCGGGCAAAAGCTTAAAATTCATCAGGAAGTAGTAGTGAATACACCAAAGGAAACGGCTGTAGCCTCTAAGGCTAAAAAAGAAAGTAAGCCTGAGGTAAATGATAAAACAACTGAAGAGAATACCGAAACAGCTGTAGCCACCGCAGACGAAACAGAGGATACGGAAGTAAAAGTGGCTGTTAACCACAAAGAAACTAAAAGATCTAAGAGTGTAAATTATGAAGAAGAGCGCATGTACATTGTTCAGAAAGGCGACTCATTATTCAGCATTGCAAGAAAACACCCCGGAGTAACCGTTGAAAACCTTAAAGACTGGAACAAGCTTAAAGGCGAGAATATTCAGCCGGGAATGAAACTGAAGATAGGCGTTGCAAACTAACAGTTCAGCAGTTATGGCGGGAATAAAACAAATATTGTTTTTTGTTTTTGTTCTTTCTTTTATCGCCTGCAAAAATGAAAAGGACACAGATACAGCCTCTTCTTTAAGCAACATCAATGAGATATCAATTATTATTGATGATGTGTTATGGAACGGGGAGGTGGGCGACAGCCTGCGTAAAAAACTTGCAGCTCCCGTAGAAGGCCTTGTTCAGGAAGAACCGCTTTTTACACTTAATCAATACAATGAAAAAATTTTTGCAGGTAAGCTTACCAAGGGCAGAAATATAATTGTAATTGATACTGACTCGGTTAACGCTTTTAATTTTAAGCAGAATCATTACTGTACCAATCAGAATATTTTTACTGTTAAGGGAAAATCTGTAAGCGAGTTACTTAGCCTTATAGAAATGCATACGGATGAAATAATCCGTAAAATAAAGGAAACAGAGATTGAGGAAAATCAGGAACGCAATAAAAAATCCGGCCTGGTAGACCAGTCGTTGTTTAAGTCACAATATGGCATTTCCATTAACCTTCCAACGACTTACACATATGCCATCAAAAATGAAGACTTTGTATGGCTTAAAAAAGATATTCCCAGCGGTAACACTAGTATTGTTATTTACCGTGTGCCCTGCCTGGTAGTGGAACGCGACAAAACAATAATTAACAATATTATACAAATGCGCGACTCCATAGGCAATATGTACATACACGGTCAGGAAACCGGTGCTTATATGGTAACAGAGGAAGCTTTTTCACCTTATTTCTTTACTACAAGTCACAAAAACAAAATGGTTTTTGAAACCCGGGGTAACTGGGAAATGGAAAAAGACTTTATGAGCGGGCCATTTGTTAATTATGCTATCAGGGATGACAAACATAACAGCTATCTGATAATCGAAGGGTTTATATACAGCCCTTCTTCCCCAAAGCGTGATCTTATTATAGAGCTTGAATCTATAATCAGGTCAGTTGAATTTTTATGAAACCACAATTTAAAATAAAGCGATTTAACGAGCTTTCTTTATCTGAGCTATATCAAACACTGCAATTGCGCAGCGAAGTGTTTGTAGTAGAACAAAACTGCGTTTATCAGGATATAGATGGGAAAGATGAAAAGGCTTTACATCTTTTAGGCATCTATGAAGGTAAAATAGTGGCTTATGCCCGTCTTTTTGCTCCGGGCGATTACTTTAGCAATAGTTCTGTTGGCAGGGTAGTTATAGCCGATGCATATCGTGACCGCAAGTGGGGGCATGATCTTATTAGCGCAGCTATAAAAGGAATTATCAATTATTTTGGAGCAGGTATCATAACAATATCTGCCCAGCTATATCTAAAAAAGTTTTATGAAAGCCACGGCTTTATTCAGGAGGGGGAAACCTATCCGGAAGATGGTATTCCCCATATAAAAATGAACCGCCCAGTTTAGGTTTTTGTAATTAAGAATTCAACCCTCCTGTCAAATTCAGAACCCTTGCCCAGCGGCTGGGTATTACCGTAACCTTTAAACGTCATACGTTTTGCAGGTATTTTTTTCGAGATTAAATATTTATAAACTGCAAAGGCCCTGTTTTTAGACAATTCACGCTTACGTGTATCTTTATCTATCGCTTCTCTTTGAAAAGAAGGCGTACAGCACACATGACCCTGAATTTCAAACTCCAGATTTTTATATTTATGCAATATACGGGCTACTTTGTCAAGTTCCTTTCTTGACGAAAAGGTAAGCTTGCTGCTTCCTCTTTCAAAAAGGATATTTCTCATTATTATCCTGTCACCCACAACCATTTTTTCTTTTACGGCATCATAAACTCCTGGATCCAGGGGAGGCGGAGGTAGGGGCTCAAAGTTTACCACAACATCTACACGCCTGTTTTTGGAACGGGCTTCGCTTACATTGTCAATATCTTCTTCAAGTAGTATGCGTCCGCGCCCTTCAATTGTTACTATAATTTTGTTCTTAATGCCTTTTTCTAAAAGCTTGTTTTTTATTGTATTGGCACGATTGTTAGAAAGTTTATAGTTGTATTCGTCTTTGCCTCTGTCATCGCAATAGCCAAATATCTGTATGCTCTCTACACGGGTTGTGTCTATACCCTGTACAAAAGCTACTACATCGGTAGCCTGTTTGTCGTTAAGATTATATTTATCAAATTCAAAATATACCGAATGCACAACCTCTTCCTGAGAAAAGACTGTGTTAGGGAGTAATGATATGAATAATAGTAAGATGCAATAATTAAGTTTCATTATAGTGATTTTAGTTGGAATCGTCTATTCTGGTAAGGTGAGTATCTTCCGGCGGATGTATTACAATAGGAAACTGTTCTACCTTAACCGAACTGCTGTCAAGGCCAAATGCCCTTCCTTCAGAAAGGCTCACTTTTTTCAGTACAAAGTAAATGTCAAGTATAATCCTTTCGTACCAAGGCAAATCGTTGTCATAAGAAAGGAATTTTTCTATAATAACAAATTTAAAATCGCCGATTACATTGTTGCGGTTAAGTGATTCGTAACGGCTGGTAATATCTACCTCACCATTTTTCACCATATCTTTTACAACATTCTTAAACATAAGGTTTACCCTTGGCGCTACTCTAAAGCCCAGATAAAAATCTATACGTATTACATCATCTTTAATTATTTCCCTCACTCGGTAATCCATCCTGTATGGCTCATCAACCACATTTACATGTACAAACCAGTAAATATCGGCACGCTTAGGACGTTTTTGCAATATAGAATATATAATTTTAGATTCAATCTCATCGCTAAACTGTGCATTGGTTAAATAAACCAGGTGAGTGGCATATTTAGGAATAGAAAGGTCGTTACTCAGTTCGGCAAGTACAGTTTTATAGTTATCAATTTTAGTAAATTCTGTATACTGACTGCGGATTTTTTTTGCGGTAAACCAAACTGCCATAATAAGAGAGAGAAAGCCTGCTATAAATACCGATACATAACCTCCGTGAGTAAACTTGCTTATGTTAGCAATAAAGAAAGATATTTCTATAGTAAAATATACTGCAACAATAAATATGATAAGTGCAGGATTATAACGCCTCATAACCATATAATATCCTAAAAGGGTAGTGGTCATTAGCATGCACAATACAATGGCAAGCCCATAGGCAGCCTCCATATTGCCTGATTCCCTAAAATGCAAAACAATAAACACGCAGCCTAAAAATAACAACCAGTTGATAGATGGTATGTAAAGCTGCCCCCTTAGTTCTGTAGGGAATTTTACAGATACTTTTGGCCAGAAATTAAGGCGCATTGCCTCGCTTATAAGGGTAAACGAACCACTTATTAAGGCCTGGGAGGCTATAACTGCTGCCGATGTGGCTATGGCAATACCAAAGGGAACAAACCAATCTGGCATTAAAAGGTAAAAAGGGTTACCAGGGGTAGCATTATGGCTTAACTGAGATAGTGTTTTACCGGAATGTGATATAAGAAACGCGCCCTGCCCAAAGTAGTTTAACACCAGCATGCTTTTTACAAATATCCAGCTTATTCTTATATTGCTCCTGCCGCAATGCCCCATGTCGCTGTACAGAGCTTCGGCACCTGTAGTACACAGGAATACAAAACCAAGTACGTAGAAACCTTCGTGATGTATACTTAAAAGGTGAATGGCATAATACGGATTAAGGGCTTTTAAAACCTCTATGTTTGATATCATGGGGATAATACCCAGTATACCCAACATACCAAACCAGATGAGCATCATTGGGCCAAAAAACTTTCCTACCAGCTTAGTGCCAAACCGCTGTATAAAAAACAGCATGAATAATATGCCTATAACAATAGGTACTGTGTCTAAATCGGCATTGTATATACGAAGCCCTTCTATGGCAGAAGAAACAGATATAGGAGGAGTAATGATACCGTCTGCAAGAAGTGCACTGCCGCCTATAATGGCTGGTACTATAAGCCCTTTTTTCTTTAGGCGCTTTACAAGCGTATAAAGAGAGAAAATACCACCTTCACCTTTGTTATCTGCCTGTAGTGTGAGTACTACATACTTAAGTGTGGTTTGCAGCGTGAGTGTCCAGAAAATGCAGGAAAGCGCACCAAGAACAACGTCTTTATCAATGGCCTCTTCGCCCATTATGGCTTTCATTACATACAATGGCGAAGTACCAATATCGCCATAAATAATTCCTAAAGTAACAATAAGCCCGGCTAAGGTTACTTTGTTCAGATGTTTGTGACTACTACTCACTATACATTAAAAATTAAACCGCAAAGGTATATTTTTTTATAAAAAACGATAAATAGAGTGCTGATAATTAGCCATAAAAATCCCCGGACATTTCTGGACGGGGATTTTTTATTATTTCAGCAGTATTTTATTGTATTCAGTTGCGTTATCCAGCAGGCTTACAGATTTTTTTATCTCAGCATTACTGGTTGTGTAATATTTATAAAGCCCTTCTTTATACTGGTAACGCTTAATTATTTCATCTAATAGCAATTCTTTTATTTCCCCTTTATGTGCAAGCAGCTCTTTTTCTTCACTCTTTTTAAGCGCTGCAAGCAGCTGCTGGTATTCTGCAGCAATACTTTCATGCACCTTCTCTTTTCTTGCTACTTCATAAGTTGCTTTAAGGGCTTTTTCAGTTTCTGTATCAAATTCAAAATTCTCTCTTTTTAGAAATTGCTGAAACGCTGTAAAGTCTGATTCGGTTAGTGAAGGTATTGTATTCCCTTGATTTGGGTGCTTATAGTAATACTCTGTAACATAGTTAAATATAGCATCATTGCGCAGTAAGGCGTCGGCTATTGCACTTTGCTTAGATTCCTCCAGCACTACATCTGGTAATATACCGCCCCCGTCATAAACTGTTCTGCCTTTTCGGGTTTTAAAGGCATTATAATCTTCTTTCGCTATGCGTATGGCCTTACCATCTGCATCTTTATGAGTATAGTCCAAAGCCTGTATGCCACGTCCCGAAGGAGTATAGTAACGGGAAATAGTGACTTTTACCTGTGTGCCATAAGTAAGGTCAAGCGGGCGCTGTACTAATCCTTTACCAAAGCTTCTGCTGCCTATAATAACCGCACGGTCAAGATCCTGAAGGGCTCCGGCAACAATTTCTGAGGCCGAGGCACTTTTGCCATCTACCAGCACAACAAGTGGTATTTCGGTATCAACAGGAGCTTTTTGAGTTTTGTAGGTATTATTATATTTTTCGTTTTTAGACCTTGTAGTAACAATAATTTCGTTTTGAGGCACAAAAATATTACATACATTTACCGCTTCTCCAAGAAGACCGCCCGGGTTGCCCCTTAGGTCCAGTATTATATTTTTTGCTCCCTGGTTTTTAAGCGAAAGAAGTGCTTCTTTAGTATCAGAAGAAGCTTTTACATTAAACTGCGAAAGTACAATGTAGCCAGTATCATCATCTGCCATACCATAAAAAGGTACAGCCTGAAGCTCAACTTCATTAAGTATCAATTGCGTATCATAGGTTTTTCCCTGTCGGATATACTTAATATTGATTTTGGTATTTTTTGTACCTTTTAATAACTCCCCTGCATCTTCCTTAAAATCGATGAGGTTAACATCGCCTATCTGTATAATTTCGTCTCCTGCTTTTAGCCCTGCCTTGTCTGCAGGATAATCTTTATATGGTTCTTTTACTATTAGCCTTCCTTCTTTTCGGGTAATTAATGCACCAATGCCGGTATATTCACCTGTGTTGTTTATTTTAAATTTGGCTACATCCTGCTCATTAAAATAGTTAGTGTAGGGATCAAGATCGGCAAGCATGCTTTTTATGGCTTTATCCATAAGCTCGCCGGGATTAGTTTCATCTACATAATTAACATTTACTGTTTTAAATAGGGTAGTAAATATCTCTATCTGCTTTGCAATTTCAAAAAAATCGTTTTTGAAGGAAAAGCTGGCCCCGGTAAAGAGAAAAGCAATTGCAACAACCGGGATAACATATTTTCTTTTTAGTCTGGATAACATAACTATATTCTTTTTTTTCTGATTCGTCTTCTGATTAAGATATAAGCAATTACGAAAATAAGGATAAAAGGCCAAAAATAGAGTATACCAATAAAGAAACTTGAGAGGGTGTTAATGCCTGATTTAAAAGCATTACCTATTTTTGTTCCGTAAGAAACTGTAGCGCCCTGTTCTATTTCGGTTGTTTTATAAAACTCCAGGTATACAGTGCTTAGCGCAACCCGGTTTTTCATGTAGCGAAGGCGGCTTTCCTGTACTTCAATCTCTTCACGGATAGTGGAAAGCTCTTTTTCTATTTCAAGCATTTCAGAAACCTTCCCCGCTTTTTTAAGCAGTTCAAGGTAACGCGCCTCCAATACTTTTTTTGTTTTTATTCTTGCTTCAACATCTATATACTCTTCAGTTACATCCTGCGATGAGATTTCTTTTTGGTCAAAATGAGCCACACCCTTACTTATAGCTGCTATAAAGTTTTCAAAAGAGGTAGCCGGAACCCTTATTGTAAGCCTTCGGTTAAGTGAATTGTACTCATTACTTTCGGCATCATTATGTATCTGGCCTTTGTACCTTTTTACGGCTTCATTTACCTGGCGTGCAGTTGCTTCAAGGTCTGCAGTTTCATATTTAATATTGGCAGTCTTTATTATTTTCTGGTCAATAGTTGCGGCTTCATTGTAAGGTGCTTCCGCCTCGGTTTCCATTTTAGCGTAACTCATAACCATAGCAGGTTTAGCCAATGTAACGTCCTCAACAACTATTTCGTTATCAACAGGTACAGTTTCTCTACATCCTGATATAGCGATGGCTATAAGAAGGAAAAATAATAGTTTTTTCATAGTAAAGGTGTTTTTACTAGAACGCAAAACTGTTTACTATTATTACAGAATGTTAAAATTCAAAGGGTTAAGCTGTTTCCTGAGCTATGAATTTTTCGAAAACCTGTATGGTTTTAATATTTATTTCTTCGTAAGATAACCTGTCTTTTGTTTGATACATTAGCATAAAAGCATAACGCTTTTCAGGGTTTTGAAGTAACAAATGTTTGTTATGGCGGTAGGCTTCACGTAAAAGCCGTTTAAAATAGTTACGGTCTACAGCGTTTTTAAAATATTTTTTTGAAACAGAGACGCCCATTTTTATAGGCCCTGTTTCATTATCCTGTAAAGGGACATATACCAGCCGTAAAGGATATTTTGAAACCGACCTGCCCTCTGTAAACATAAGGCCTATGGTTATTTTACTTTTCAGCTTTTCCTCTTTGGAATATGTATATTTCCTCTCTTCCATTGCAGCAAAGGTACATTATTTTTAAATCATGTTGGATTTTCGTACAACTAGAAGAAAATTTTCTTAACTTTGATTTGAAAAAAATACGCTACCATGGTTTCAGAGAGATTAGGACAGTACATAGATGTGAAGGGAATAAGTTACTATGCGTTTGAAAATAGTATAGATGCGAGCCGCGGAAGTATATCTAAAGCCGTGAAAGAAGGAAAAAGTATAGGCTCTAATGTGCTTGAAAAAATTCTTGCAGTTTATGCTGATTTAAACCCCGTGTGGCTGCTTACAGGAAATGGGAACATGTTTTTAAACAATGTTGAGGTACAGCCTGAGGCTATAAAAACTTACCGACTTAAAACAGATAAAAATATAGATTCACAACAAATACCTTTATACGACCTTGAAGCTGTAGCAGGTTTAGTGCCATTATTTGCAAATAATAATGCCCTTACACCGGCAGACCATATTTCCATACCGCATTTGCCAAAATGTGACGGTGCTATTTATGTTACGGGAGACAGTATGTATCCTTTATTAAAAAGCGGTGATATTGTTTTGTATAAAGAAGTTAATGATATTAGCAACAGTATTTTTTGGGGTGAAATGTACCTTATAAGTATTGATATGGATGGCGAAGAGTATATTACCGTAAAATATATACAGCGTGCGTCTGCACAGGGTATGGTTAAGCTTGTAAGCGAAAACCGCCTTCATCAGGATAAAGAAATTGAACTTTCTAAAATAAGGGCTCTTGCTTTGGTTAAGGCTACTATCCGCATTAATGCCATGAATTGATTCTCTACATAAAATCTACACTTTACCTACACAGTTTCCACAATTTTAACTACCTGATTATAAAGCGATATATTGACTTTAATTTACTGATTTATAGCAGGATAATTTTTTAGCTATTGTTACAGTTTGGTATTAAATTGATATGGCATATATATTGTCTTTATTCTAAGTGTAACAAAATCTCCTGCTAAAAGTATTGTATACTTTAGCGTCAATATACATCTGCCGAAACAGTTTTTAATTCTATTTCTGTTTCAAAAAAAACCTCTGATATTTTATTCAGAGGTTTTTTTAATTTAAAAAGCCCCGCATTGCAGGGCTTTTTGTTTATTATTGTTTTACAAAGGCATTGTTGTCTTTATTCACATCTGCCATAAGGTCGGCAGGATCAATTACCAATACCCTTATAGATGCCTTAGGTTTGTTAATAGTAAATTCATAAGTTTGATGCCCCCAGCCCCAACTGTCTAACACAGTCCTGTTAAGTTTAGGGAAAGGATTGTCTTTTACAAAATGCATTAAATTAAGCGGAACATAAAAGCTCTCCTGAGTGCCATCATCATAAACGGCTATCAGGTCCAGCGGCATTGGCATACGGCCTATACGTTCTAAAGTAACTTTAGTAACATCGCCTTCTTCTTTAATTTCTTTTATCCCATAATCTATGGTATTAGTAGTCATGGTCCAGTCTGTAAGATACCAGTCCAGTTCTGCTCCCGATACCTTTTCGGCTGTACGTTTAATATCGTTAGGAGTAGGGTGGGTAAACTTAAAGTCGTTGTAATAGCGCTTAAGCGTCTGCATAAGATTATCCTGACCGATAACATAAGCCAGCTGTGAAAGGAAAATAGTTCCTTTGCTGTAAGCAGAGATACCATACATAGTATTCAGGTCATAACGATCGGCATGAGTAGTTTGTGGCTGCTCTTTACCGGAAGAAACCATGTAAAAATAACCTCCGTAAGAGTCTACCCATGGATGCGGCTGCTCTTCTTTATTCTTATTAGGCATCACGGTTTCCATGGCCAGATCTGATATAAATGAGGTAAACCCTTCATCCATCCATTCGTGTTTCGATTCGTTGCTGGCCAGGATATGCTGAAACCATGAATGGGCAAATTCGTGTGCTGTAACACCTACAAGGCTGCCCAGACTTCTGTTTCCGGTTATCAGGGTACACATTGCATACTCCATACCGCCATCGCCTCCCTGAACTACAGAATATTGTTTGTAAGGGTATGGCCCTATATTATTATTGTAAAACTCCAGCAGTTCTGCGGTTTTAGGCTGCAGTTGTTTCCAGTTGTCATTGTATTTAGAATTGTCTTTGTAAAAGAAATGAAGCTCTACATTGTTTGGCCCCATTATTTTATCATGAATGTAGTTGTCATCAGCACCCCAGGCAAAGTCATGCACCATAGGGGCAACAAAATGCCATGTAAGGGTTTTAACTTTTCTTGGATGCTTTACTTCAACACCTTCATCCTGATAACCTTTACCTATCTCATTTTTGTTTTGAAGGTATCCTGTACCACCAATAGTATAATCTTTATCTATTGTAATCTTTACATCAAAATCGCCCCATACGCCATGAAACTCGCGGCCAATGTAAGGGTCTGCATGCCATCCCTCAAAATCATATTCTGCCATTTTAGGGTACCACTGCGTCATTGAAAGCGCTACACCTTCTTCTGAATTTCTTCCTGAACGGCGTACCTGTAGCGGAACCTGCCCTTCAAAATCGAGCATAAAAACGGTTTTGCTGCCCGGTAATAGCGGTTTAGCCAGCTCAACCTCCAGTATTGTGCCGCTTACTGTATTTTTTACGGCAGTACCATCCTGTACAAGGTTGTTTATTTTAAGATAGCCAATTTCATCGGGTTTAAGAGTGCTTATTCGGCTTTCCTTTATTGTTTTATCACCACTCTTAAAGCTCTTTACCATACGCCCGTCCGGATCTTCTATAGCCTGTAAGCGTGCATCCATTTCGCTGCCCGGCTGGAAAGCATTGTTGTATAAATGATAAAAAACTCGGCGTAGTGTATCTGGCGAATTATTGGTGTAAACAAGCTCCTGGGTTCCTGTGTAGCGGTAGTTTTTTACATCCATGGAAACTTCCATTTTGTAACCTACATGCTGCTGCCAGTAACCTGGGTTAGGATTGTTTTGGGCAAACAGTGCCGTTGCCGTAAATAATGCAAATAAAACTGTTTTTTTCATGGTCTTAAAATAAATATGGAAGGGGAGCAGCCCCTTCCATATGGTATTGATTAGTGGTTTTTATTTTCCTCTTGAAATCCTGTCGGCCATTATAAGCGCATTGTAAGCGTTTACAATCTTACCTGATTTTGAAGCTTCACTGAACATGATTACTTTTTTGTCGGCATTTTCTCCTACCTGTACCTGCATATCAACAGCCAGGCCGGAATCCATAAGTATGTGCTTAACCTGTGAAGCAGTTAATTTAGGATAATAAGCCCTAACAAGCGCAGCTACACCCGCAGCATTTGGCGAAGCCATAGAAGTTCCCTGAAGAAATTCATAATTATTATTTGGAGTTGTAGCATAAATTCTCATACCAGGGCTAAAAACATCAACATTGTTTTTACCATAGTTAGAAAATGGTGCCACAAGGCCTTTTTCTGTAAGGTTATTATTAAGGGCGCCTATGCAGATAAAGTTGTCTGAAATTTCAGGGCCTGTAACCTTATTATCGTTAGGGTAACGCTCTACGCCGCCATTTTTATCAAGGAAAGCACCTTCGTTACCTGCTGCACAAACTATAAGAACATCTTTCTCTGCTGCATATTGAATTGCTTCATATACCCAGTTGCTGTGAGTAGAGAAATATTTACCAAAGCTTCCGTTAATTACTTTAGCCCCGTTGTCTACAGCATAGCGAATAGCAAGTGCCACATCTTTATCATATTCATCACCATCCGGCACAGCACGAACAGCCATAATTTCTACTACATTACTGGCTACACCGTCTCCACCAAGCTCGTTTCCTCTTACCTGAGCAATAATACCTGCTACGTGTGTACCATGTTTTGCTCCGTCTTTATCAGGACCCACAACATTATTGTTACCATAGCTTTTTTTAGTAAAATCATCCGGGTTATCGTTTAATACTTCACGGCCATTAAACTTAAGGTTCAGGTGATAATCCAGTACATTACTGTAATGTTCTTTACCGCCTTCTACCTGGTCTATAAATTCGTCTCTGGAAACCTGGCTTAGGATGTTTACAAAATTACCTTTTAGTCCGCTAAGTGTAGGATCTGAAAGATTTAAATTTTTAAGATCATCTGCCGTGTAGTTTTCCTTACCTGTTTTCTCCTGAAAAGCTTTATCGGCATTAAGTATAAATTCCATCTGCTGCTTCCCGGCTAAAGCTTCCTGATATTCTTTATCATACTCAGCTTTTGCCCTTTTGTATACTGCAGAACCGTCGTCACCTTTTTTAAGGATACGAACAAACTCCATGTTTTCATGGTTAATGTTGCCTAAAAAGTTCCATCCATGAATATCATCTATATAGCCATTATTGTCGTCGTCTTTACCATTTCCGGCAATTTCATCGTCATTTGTCCATATTACAGGCTGTAGGTCTGGGTGTTCAATATCAACGCCGGAGTCTATTACCCCCACAATTATTTTATCAGCTTTTCTATCCTTAAGCAGCTCATAAGCCCTGTCTACACTTAGGCCCGGCACAGTATCCCTAAAGATATCGAGGTGGCTCCAGCGTTTTTCTTCAGTTTCAGTAAGGTCTGCTTTTTTTGCAGTTATTGCTGTGTTAATGGCAAGAGGTTCTGCCGTAATTTTTTTTGATGTTCCGCAGCTTGCAAGGGCAAGTGCCAATGCTGCTGACAGATAAATTGATCTGAACTTCATGATAGTCTTAAATTTTATTTTATAGAAAATTGGTCTAAAGTATCCTGATTTTGTTACAAAAAACCAAACATTAACATTAAATTAAGATGTCATTGCAGGAAAAAACTTCCTTTAATCTAACACCTTTTTCCGTATTTTCAACAGTTATAATTTCATTGTGTGCATCGTGTTCCAGGAACAGGTAATAGCCTTTATTTGCGGCTTCGGCCATGAATTTTGATTTTTCATCAAGTGTCAGTAAAGGGCGTGTATCATACCCCATTACATAAGGCAGGGGGATATGCCCGGCTGTAGGAAGCAAATCGGCCATAAAAACAATGGTTTTGTCCTTATAAGTTATGTGAGGGATCATCTGTTTCTCGGTATGCCCGTCTACAAACAAAATATCAAAATCCAACTCACTGTTTTTAAGAAAATCACCTTCAGGGCGGTTTATAAACTTAAGCTGGCCGCTTTCATGCATAGGGAGTATATTTTCTTTTAAAAAAGAAGCTTTTTCACGTGCATTAGGTTTTGTTGCCCATTCCCAATGATTTTCATTAGACCAGAAATTAGCATTTTTAAAGGCCACTTCATACCCCGTATGGTCTTTATTCCACTGTACGCTGCCACCACAATGATCAAAATGCAGGTGTGTCATAAACACGTCTGTAATATCATCCCGGTGAAAGCCAAGTTTGGCAAGCGATTTATCCATAGAGTGATTACCCCAAAGAGAATAATAGCTAAAAAACTTTTCGCTTTGTTTGTTACCCATACCGGTATCAATCAGTATAAGGCGATTTCCATCTTCTATCAGCAGGCAGCGTGCCGCAATATCTATCAGGTTATTATCATCGGCAGGATTTGTTTTGCTCCAAAGGGTTTTTGGCACAACGCCAAACATAGCTCCTCCGTCTAGCTTAAAATTGCCGCTTTCAACAGGATATAATTTCATTAATTATGCTTTTAAAGGAGCCAAATTAATAATTTATAGCCACATATTGGTATAAGTATTGATTATAATACAATAGGGAGAAAAACCACACCTATTATTGCAATGTGTAAAAGTTGTGGTATCTTTGCACTAAATTTAGATTAATATAAGCGTAAAAATTATGATAAAAGTTTCTGACACAGCAAGAAAGAAAGTCATAAGCCTGATGGAGGATGATGGATTTGACGCTTCTACCGATTACGTAAGGGTAGGTGTAAAAAGCGGCGGATGCTCAGGCTTGTCATATGAATTAAAATTTGACAAAGCGCTGGGCGAAAATGATAAACTATTTGAGGATAACAACATAAAAATTGCCGTTGATAAAAAGAGCTTCCTGTACCTGGCAGGTACAATACTGGAATATTCCGGAGGGCTTAACGGTAAAGGCTTTGTGTTTAATAACCCAAATGCAAGCAG